>JBCDGT010000317.1:0-5035 GCA_038750915.1 Bacteroidota bacterium | reverse complement strand
CTTCCATCTACCAATTCAGGTGGGCTAAGCAGTTTTGGAGCTATATAGTCCGTCTGCCCTTCCACTTTCCAGGCAATTGGTTTTCTGCCACCTAGACTACTATTCCATTCCATTAAAAGCAATCTCTCATCATCTTCGAGATTGTCAATTACTAATTGATAGGTTCTATCGAGAATTAGTTTTTCATCTGGTATAAGGATAGCTTGAGTTATATCAAACATACCTCTATGGGTGCTTTTCAAGATTAATTGCACACAATGCCCTGATGACTCAAGATAAACTGGGTACTTATTATTTAATGAATTTATTATTCTTTGGCTTCTTGCATAACCTTCAAGAACGATTAAAGAATTTTGATTAATCGCACCACTATGTGGGTAGGTCCACAATCCGCTCCCTGCACAATCAGCATATATTTGACCAGTGAAAAAAATGGCTACAATTACTAGTAGGATCGGCCGCATATCGTCTAATTCAAATATGATAAATACTAAAAAACCAATTTACTCTTGGTTACCTGATATTCTCAAAAACCTGTCTTCAAGCCTCTGCGAAGCTGACATTCAATAGATGTCCACTTACACTAGTTTGGTGTAGATCAAATAAGCTTGTAGCTCAACTGTATTACAACAGGTACAATGGCTCCTCTCTAGCAGCACGCAGTGCGTCCTAGTTCCTAGCTCCTAGCAGCGCAGCGTCTAGCACCGGGCACCGCCCGCCTAAAAGCCGCCTTGCGGCGTCTAAAACGCCCGTTTCTTCTGGTTCTGTACGAAGTAATTCATCTCCGGCACGTTGGTGACTTCCATGTTCGCACCGTCCCACTCCAGGCGAGTGCGGCCGGGGACGATGTAGGCTTCTTTATCCTTACCGTTGGGATCGGGGAAACGATAGGTGTAACCGCGCACCGCCAGGTTACCCATCAGTACCGTTTCGGTGAGGGGACCAGCTTTGCCGAAGTGGCTACTGGGTTGGTAGTTGTTTTTGATGCCGTTGATCCAGTCCATGGCGTGGCTGGTAGTAACCCTTGGGAGGGTTTCAGGGACGTCGATGTAGTCCATATTTTTAGTAGGGACAAGACGAGGGTTAGCGCCGTAAACGTCGGCAATTAGGGTGCCGCGGGTGCCCTCCATGATGATGCCATTGCCGTTACCGTCGCCCAGTTTTTCATCGTCGCCCAGGCCTTCGGGGCGGCTAGGGAGGATACCGCCGTCCGTCCAGATGAGTTCGACGGGTGGCTTATCTCCGCGAGCTGGGAAGCTAACGTGTATCTTACTACTAGGCGGGCAGCTGGCGGGCTTATAATCCGGTCGCCAGTTCTGGCTGAAGACCTGCCCGACGCTGGCTTCAGCGGAGATCGGGTAACCCAATTCCAGGATGTAGAACGGCGTATCAATAATGTGGCAGCCCATATCGCCGAGGGCGCCGGTGCCGAAATCCCAGTAGCCCCGCCAGGCAAAGGGGTGGTAGGCTTCGTGGTGGTCCCGCATGGCGGCGGGGCCAAGCCAGAGGTTCCAGTCGAAATGGTCGGGGATAGGCGTGGTGCCCTTTGGGGCTCCCCCACCCTGTGGCCAAACGGGGCGATTCGTGAAAGCATAAACGGTGTGGACATCACCCAAGAGGCCAGCCTCGTAAATTTCCTGGGTTTTGCGGATGCCCTGGCCGCTGGCTCCCTGGTTACCCATCTGAGTGATCAGGTGGGGCTTGGCTTTAGCAGCTTCCGACAGCGCCCTTACCTCCGCGATGCTGTGGGCCAGCGGTTTCTCGATGTAGACGTGCTTATCGAGGTCCATACAGGCCAAGCCGGTGATGGCGTGGGTGTGATCCGGAGTGGATATGATCACTGCATCAATGTCCTTAGCGTGGGCGTCAAGCATTTTCCGGTAGTCGCGGAAGTAGGCAGCCTTAGGGTGATCGGCCCGGGAGTCGGCAGCCATTTTATCGTCTACGTCACAAAGCGCGACGATATTTTGGCTGGCAATGTCCCGAATACCTCCACGCCCTTTTCCTCCGGCACCGATTGCGGCAACGTTAACGGTATCACTAGGCGCGGAGAACCCTTTACCTCCCAACACGTGGCGGGGAACGATCATGAAACCGGCCGCGGCAGCGCCGGCGGATTTAAGGAATTTACGACGGGTGGGTTTAATCTGTTTTGGCATGGATCGACTCTTTAATAGTTTGTTTAAGTTCAGCGGTTCAAGGTAATAAAATTTGTTTTCGTTCGGTAACCTTTTCCGGAGAACCGTTACTATTGGGTAGTAGCTTACCTAATTATGACTACCTCCACTTCACCAACCGATTTTCTAGACTGGTATTCCCCCATTCACGAGCGTTTCCTGCGCTACGTCGACGCCCGCTGTCTGGGCTTGGCGGAAACCGAAGACCTAGTGCAAGACGCCATCCTCTCCGCCTTGGAGCAATGGGAGACCATCGCCAAGAAAGACCGTTTACTGGCCTACATGATTGGCATCATCAACAACCGATTGAAGAACCTACTACGCTCTAAGGCCGTCCACCAACGCTACGTGGCTACTCGTCAACGCTTAGTAGACGAAAGGCTTCCGGCCCGGCCAGAGGCCGCCCTCGACCTCCACTACCTACTCCGAGCTATGGACGAATTGCCAGAGGCTGAACGCGAAGCACTCTTACTCCAAGCCGTGAGCGGTTTTACCATAAAAGAAATTGCCGAGCTACAACAGGCAAGTCCAGCTGCCGTAAAGACTCGCATCAGTAGGGCACGGGCCAAACTAAAGAAGCTGTTAGCAGAAGATGGTCGCCCCCTGAGTCTGCGCCAGCGTTTACACATCTACACTTCCATTCTCCTATGACCGACCAGCAACTGAACCAACAACTGGCGGCCCTGAAGGCCAGCCCGCCGTCCGTTTCCCTGGCACAAGTAAGTAGCTGGGTAAAGACCGGCCGCCCCCGGCCTCGCTTCCACGCGCTGGCCTGGCTCAGTCGGGTCGGATGGCAGTGGCCAAATTGATCCTTTAAAACAAAGTAAGTATGCAAGATTTCCTTCGCTACGCCGAACTAGACCACGGCGTTTCCCCCTCCGCTATGTCCGCTACCCTCGGTGGCCTCCAGGCTAGTATTTCTCCTACCGTCATCGAAGAACGGCAACTCAATGTTGCCCAACTGGATGTTTTTAGCCGCTTGATGATGGACCGCATTATCTATCTAGGCGTAGCCATCAATGACCATGTCGCTAACGTTATCCAGGCACAACTACTCTACCTGAACAGCGTCGATCCAAAGCGGGATATTACCCTGTTCATTAACTCTCCCGGTGGGTCAGTAACTGCCGGCCTTGGTATTTATGACACCATGCAACACGTTACGCCTAGGGTAATCACTACCTGCACCAGTATGGCCGCTAGCATGGCCGCCGTATTACTCTGTGCCGGGGCTGCTGGCACCCGCAGTATTTTACCTCACGGCCGCGTAATGATTCATCAGCCTAGTGGTGGCATGCAGGGGCAGTTTTCTGACATGCAGATTACCTACGATCTCTTCCGAGAACTCAAAGCTGACCTTTATGGCATCATGGCCAAGCACAGCGGTAATAGCTTAGAAGAAATTGAGAGAGACGCTGACCGCGACAACTGGATGCGCGCCGAACAAGCACTCGATTACGGTTTTGTGGATGAAATCCTGGGAAAAATGGTATGATTATCGTGCTTAGGCTGGACGCTCGGAGGTCAATTTTCACTTGTCGCTCCGCTCTAAGTCCAAATTCACGCTCCGAGGTCCGTCCTCCAGAAACGTAACTATCATTTACGGGACCTCGGAGTACACCAAACTATTAATTGTGCTAGCATTTCACGACTTGGTTCCTCCGAGTGACCAGCACTTCGAAAGAAGACATAAATCCATACAGAAAAGGCCATCTTAAAAGAACTTTTGCCGCCCTCAAGACTTACCATAGTACCTAGCTGAACCATTTTTCCTATCCATTATCAGCCCGCTATGGATCCTACTACGAAGATCAATATTCCCGAATCAGATCGTGAACGGATTGTCATCGTCGGCGGTGGTTTCGGCGGCCTCAAAATGGCCCGCCAACTCAGTCGGAAGGACTACCAAGTGGTCCTGATCGATAAGAATAATTATCACCAGTTCCAGCCGTTGTTCTATCAAGTGGCCATGGCTGGCTTGGAGCCCAGCAGTATTGTCTTCCCCTTCCGTAAGTTGTTTCAGGGGAAGAAAAATGTCTTCATTCGGGTGACGGAAGTCACCCACGTGAACCCCGTCGAAAAGCGCCTGCAAACCCCACTTGGCCACTGCAACTACGATCACCTGATCATTGCTACCGGTGCCGACACCAACTTCTTCGGCAACGAAAACATTGAGAAGAACGCCATCCCAATGAAGTCCGTTTCCGAGGCATTGTACCTACGGAACAATATCCTAGACGACTACGAAGATGCGCTTACTACCCCTGGCTACGATCCGCGGCAAGAATTAGTGGATATCGTTATTGTCGGTGGTGGCCCTACTGGGGTAGAGCTAGCCGGCTCCTTAGCGGAAATGAAAAAACACGTCTTGCCAAAAGATTACCCTGAACTGGATATTGAAGGGGAGGTAGACATCTACCTCGTACAAGCCGGAGGAGAATTACTTAAGGGTTTCAGCGCCGAAAGCAGCGAAAAGGCCCTAAGGTACCTCACCAATATGGGCGTAAAGGTGTTGCTCAACCATCGAGTCACGGATTTCGACGGCAATACCGTCACCTTTAAAGATGGTGGTACCATCCCAACTCAGAAAGTCATCTGGGCAGCAGGTATTCGTGGTATTCCAATTGACGGCCTCCCCGAAGAAAGCCTCACCTACGGCAACCGACTGGCAGTAGACCGACTGCATCAGGTAAAAGGAACAAAAGACATCTACGCCATCGGAGACGTAGCGTACATGGAAGAGCCTGACTTTGACCAAGGCCACCCACAAGTGGCCCAAGTGGCCATTCAAATGGGGGCCAACCTCGCGAAAAACTTTGCTCGCCGACTTAAAAATCAAGACCCACTACCGTTCTCCT
>JBCDGT010000316.1:0-5036 GCA_038750915.1 Bacteroidota bacterium | reverse complement strand
CAAGTACCCGTTTACGCAATGCCACGAATGTCCAACTTCTTGGAACAAAACGGCCCCTGGAACCAATTGGTAGAACTCAAAAATATTAGCCTTCAACCACTGTCCGCTGATAGCACAATTAGGCTCTCTTCAGCTGTCCGAGTTACTCCTTTTACCGTTCCCCACCGGGATGAATTTTTGGAAACGGTTGGCTACAAAATTGAAGGCCCTAGTAAAGCAGCATTATTTATCCCCGATATCGATAAGTGGGAGAAGTGGAATCGGCGGATCGAAGATTATCTCGCACAGGTCGATTACGCTTTCCTGGATGGTACCTTTTTCGATGCTGCGGAACTGAATACCCGGGATATTTCCCAGATTCCCCATCCTTTCGTTAGTGAAAGCTTGGAGCGTTTTGCTGGCCTGTCTGATGCTGAAAAAGCAAAGATTCACTTTATCCACTTCAATCATACCAACGCACTTCTGCGCTTGGATAGTCCGGAATCTGCGGCCGTTATAGCTGCGGGGATGAAGGTGGCTAGAGCCGATTTGGTGGTAGAATTATAACAGATAACACATCCAGGATTTTTCGGAGCGGGAACTCCTCATCCATTTTTTTTAGGCTTACTGTCACGTTTGGTTACTACTGCGGCTATAAGGTATTGTACGGCCATTTTCCTGGCTTTTCAATAACCCACTTTGGACCTGCGCGCCGTGCCCAAGGTTTGGAGGTGACTAATGTAATCCTGATGATCAAAAGAAATTATTTTTTATCGGCACTTGCCACCTTGTTCCTAGCCGGTTTAGTCGCTTCCTGCGGGATTGTTGAGAAGGATGAGCTGGAAATCAGTAAATCACTCGATTGCCCGAGTTTTGAGGCTAATTTTGGCGACCCTTGCATTGATCCCACTGGAGTTGCCGGTATCATCGATACCCTATGTTTGTGTGTTGTTATCGATACTACTGCGCAATTTGATTGCCCTCAGATTCAACGCAACTTCCGGGATACTTGCGTTACGAGCGCCGGTAGCCTAGGCCTGATTTCTGGCGATTGTGAATGCGTGGGACAGAACGTAAGCTTTGACTGTCCAGACTTAATGCTTAATTTTCAGGACTCTTGCATATTGGCAAATGGTAATGCAGGAATCGTCAACCAAAATTGTGACTGTGAACTAGTAGTTGAATTCGATTGCCCAGATTTACTCGCGAACGTTGGCTTTCCCTGTACTGCTAGAAATGGAGCACCAGGTACGGTGAGTGATAGTTGCGTGTGTATTCCCAATAGTGCGGATTTTGATTGCCCCGATCTGCAGCTGAATTTCCGCGACACCTGTTTTACGGCAAGTGGGATTTTTGGCATCGTTTCGGGAGAGTGTGAATGTTTGACTAGTAATACTACCTACGATTGTCCGGTCTTCCAGCTCAATATTCGTGATACCTGTACACTAGCAAATGGTAGCCTAGGTCAGATCACGGAAGCTTGCGAGTGCATCGATTTTTCAGTACTGTACGATTGCCCACAATACCAACTGAACATCGGAGATGCTTGCTTTACTAATAATGGTAGCCGGGGGACCCTCGATGTGAATTGTGACTGTATTGAAAACACCACGGAATTCGACTGCCCTGAGCTACAACTCAACTTCCGCGATACCTGCCTTAGTGCTAGCGGGGTGCTTGGAATTGTCTCCGGAGCCTGCGAATGTCTAACGAATAATACGGGAGAGAGAGATTGTGAACAACTTCAAGCCAACTTTGGCGACCCTTGCATTCTTGCTGATGGTAGCACCGGAGTGATTTCTACAGACTGCAAATGTATAGCGGTCAGTAACACCTTCGATTGTCCAGACCTTCAACTTAACATTGGCGATACCTGCCGTCTGCAACCAAGTGTACTTGGTATTGTGGATAACAATTGTCAATGTAATTAATCAGATTAAGGACCTGTGTTACGGCAAGTAGGCTACCTTGAGTAAGCCTACTTGCCTTTTTGCGCATAAAGCCGTTTGATGAAAAACCGGGTAGACATACAACTTATCGCCGCTTGCCTAACGAATGACCGTAAAGCGCAACGCCAGCTATACGATCTGGCACTGCCTACTCTTAGCTTGGTTTGCCGTCGTTACCTGGTGAGTCAAACCGATTTGAAAGATGCCTTGCAGGATACTTTCATAAGTATCTTCCAACACTTGGATCAATACGACGTCCGCCGGGCCAATTTCGGTACTTGGGCAAATCGGATTGCCATTAATACCTGCTTGAAGAAAAATGCTGCGTTAAAACGCGGAAGGACCGTCGAATTCTCCCCGACGAAGCACGGTAAGCGGATTGACCCCGAGGTGCTTGATAAGCTAAGTAACGAGGACTTGATCAAGTGGCTGCAACAGATGCCGCGGCCGTACTACGAAGTTTTCAGCCTATACGTCATTGATGGTTTCAGTCACGGCGAAATTGGTGAGCTTCTGCATATTGACATGGTGTTATCCCGCAAGCGGCTCTCGCGAGCACGGGGATGGCTGAAGAAACATTTGCCGAACGATTGGCAAACACCTTTGTCCCGTGATTATCCTTTGCGGGCCGGCCTGATGATGTTGCCGCTAGCCGCACAATTGGCGATGTTTCTTAGTGGACCTTGATAAAGACGTCCTTTAACAACAGACGCTTATCATTTAAACTTTAGTCAATTGCTTAAACCTTTACCATGAAAATCTTTGAAGACGGGCTGCGGAAACGTTTTGACGGCGCCTCCGCTGAGGAGGAGGTCGATGCTGATGCGCTCTGGAGTGCCATTAAAGAAGGCTTGCCGGGCAAGGATCAAACCGTGCAGCAATCACTTTCGTGGTGGCGTTGGCCGGCGTTTGGGTTATTGTTACTGGGTATTACAGTGGGGGGATATTTTTCGATATTCTCCTTTGATCGAGAAAAGGAACTGAAGTCTGGCGAACGGGTAGTCAAGGTGGAGGACAATAATGACTTGTATAAAGAGGTGCCTAGTGAATTGGCGATGAGCGAATTGAAGGAAGGTGTGAATGCTGCAGTGACCCGAAAAACAGATAAGCTTCTTGATCAAAATCTAGCTAATGCTACCACCAATGAATCAATAGGGGGAACGTCCACAGTAGGTGGACTTACGAAAAATGGCTCACAGCCTGATTCAAAAGAGTCGAATCATTCATTCGATGGAAGTAGGTTCTTGGCAACGAAAGACCCTGAACTCAAACAAGACCAGGGAAGTGTTAACCAGGACAACGAAGAAGAAAGAGGCGCTGAAGTGGCACGTTTAAAAGACGCCCAGGAGAACGATTTAAGTAGGGTATCGGCAGTTGCGATTACTACTGATAAACGAGAGAAACAGGTTGTTGCTATGGACAAACTTGTGAGTGCTCCGTTAGCCTTGCTTATTGTTCCGAAGCGCGATTTTGCCTTGCCGCCCATTTCAGAAGTAGCAAGGCGTCCTAAGCCTTTCGGTAGGCAAGCTTCGCGTTTTGGTCTTGGCCTTTATGCCGGAACTAACCTGTTGTTACGTCAATATAAAAGCAGTTCTTCGGACGATGTAGGCGCGAGATTGAACCGGAGTAAAGGAGAGGCATTGGGACAATCTGGTTCCCTTGAACTACAGTACCGGTTCACGGATCATTTGAGTGTTATTTCGGGATTTGCCATGGCTCGCCACCATACAACCTTTAGCTTCGTTACCCAGCGTGACACCTTACTTCCTCGGGAAGGCTTTCCTGGTCAAACAATTGCTGGAATGGCTACAAGGACGGTAGATCATAACAACCTTGAAACGGCTATTTCCGTACCACTGATGTTGGAATATGCTCGTTCTTTCGGTGATTTCGAACTCGGTATAGCTGGTGGAGTAGCGTGGAATAAGCTGATCCGACAATCTGGTAAACTATTGAATAGTGCGAACCGAATTATAACCTACGCAGAAGGGGGCGGCGGCTCCTTGCCGACTACGGCTACTTACCTTTCTTACCAACTTCGGCCTGCGTTGGGCTATGCTCTTTCGGGTAAAACCATGCTACAACTAAGGACTGACGTAAGTTATCAAAATTACGGCGCCTCACCGCTTTTTGGTGGTAAGCATCAAGCTTTTCGGGTGGGAGTGAGTGTAGGGGTGCGGGTAGGGCTGTGATTGGTCTGTTGGTTCTTTGGTCTTTTAGTCTATTAGCCATACCCAGGCTTACTTATCTGTTACATCCGTACCCTGGTGGGGGCAGATATCTGGGGTTAAACTACCAATTGGGCAACCTCCGGCCCCAAACAAAATAAAGCATCCAGGACAGAAAGCCCGGGCTGATAGCCAAAGCGGTCGGTGAACACCTGTTGGTAAGGGGGCAAAACGGGTAGTTCTTTAGGCCGGAGAAAACCCGATTGGTCTGATGGGATAAACTCCTCGCTTAGGGTAGGGGAGACGGGGAATTGAAGTAACTGGAGGAGGGTCTCCAAAAGTTGTTGGTTGAGTTCCCACAGGGTTACAGGACGGCTGCGCCCGATGGAGAAAAGGTCTTCGGCGTAAAACTCGAAATAGGGGGAGCGGCCGTAGGCGGTGCGGATGGTCTGTTCGTGTTCCCGCCACCAGTCTTGGCGGTAGCTAATACGTACTTCCTGGATCGGTTTACGTTGGTGTTTTCCTTTTTCTAGGGGGACGGTGAGGGTTTGTGGACCATTAGGGCCGGCAATCTTACACCGATTTCTCCAGCCGCCTTTTTGGTAATTTTCGTTAGCTTCTATCCACCACTTGCCTGCACCTGCGGCCGCGCCCAACCAGTGTGCGGGGGGGAAGTAGCTGGTAGTCGTCAGCAGGGAAAGTGGTTTTTTCATAACAATAAGCGGCGGACCGCGTTAGGTGGGCAAAAGTAATCCACAATGGATAATCAGGTAAAAACCTCCATCTTTGAAAAAGACATCGACCCGCTGTTGCAGGCGGGTGGGATTCTGGGGGCGGTACTCCTCTTCGATATCCTAGGATCCGCGGTTTCGGCCGGAACGGAAGACGTGGTGAATAACCGCTGGCCGTGGTTGTGTGCGGCAAGCTTCCTTTTGTTTTT
>JBCDGT010000315.1:0-5042 GCA_038750915.1 Bacteroidota bacterium | reverse complement strand
GGCGTGCTGATGGGAATATAAAAACCATCTTCGTAGTCAATTGAAACTTCCGGGGTTACATTTTGGGTGGCGACTACCGTAGCGCAGCCCCTTCCGTTACCAGTCCGGCTGAAGAAATTCATTGTCTCCAGGCTTTTACCGTGAAAGTAAGGGTCTTCCGGACCCGTATCCTGTGTGCCACAAGAACCAGCGTAAGACATGATGGTTGTTCCTGATCCTGGTTCGTAGGCGGCAATAGAGTTGCGCTGATTAGCTGTTCCTGCAGTACAACGGTTCCAAGTATGTCGCGCATCGAAAGAATGCCCCAGCTCGTGGGCCATAGTCGTGGAAGCCATAAAGGCTACCGTTACGCTGGGGCGAATACAGGTTACCCCTCGCGTTTTATTTGGGCCACATACGCTTCCAAATGTGGCTATTCCAGCAACGCCACCCTGGCAGCCCCTAGTAAATATATGGCCAATATCATAAGATGGAAAGGGAATGTTTCTACTTTCAATGGCATCTCGGGAAGCATTCAGAATGGCCTCTCCATCTTCGGCATCTAAAAAGGGATCGAGATCAGGGTCAAGAAAGACCGTACTAGCCGAAGAAGCTAACAAATTGAAGCGAATCCCTAATTCAGATTCGTACAAATCCGTAAGGATATTGATGGCCAAGTTGAACTCCGCCATCACATCTTCTACCGTCCCGCCGGCGAATTGGGAAAACTCCCCCGTACTGACCATCTGCACATCGTAGATAATTAATGGTCTGTCTTCGTTACCATTGCTTTTATTCAATTGCTCGAGGGACAACTCCTCGGTGAAGAAAGCTTCCTTTTCACTCTCGTAGGGCATCGTTAAGTTGGCGGATGTAGTGCCACAGACCATTGTTCCTTCCTGACGCTGCATTACTTCCAAAACGCCTTCAAAATCGGTAACCAGGTAAATCCCAGCGCCGGCGAGTTCAAGTCGATCAATCAAAAAAATACCCTCCGGGCCGCGTAGCATGGCCGTTATACCTTTGTGGCTGAAAGCCAAGCGACCATTGCCCCAAGGCCCCATTACTTTATAACTTTTTGGAGTTCTATCCTCGGATAGGTAGGGGGAATTACCATTAATTAGGCTACTTTCTACTACCCTAAATTCCGCGTATTCACCATTCGGTAGCGGCAATACAATGGTACTGCCCGTTTTACTTTTTGTTTCCTGTGGCGCTTGTGCCAATTGCCATTTGACTTGTTCCAAGTCTAAGGTCATGGCCTCAAACTCAGAAGGAAGACCTTCTGTACTTTCCGGTGCAGGCACACTAATAAAATTGAAAGCGGATTTTTGTCCGAAAAGGCTAAGTCCACTACCTAAGAAGAGTAGAGCGAATAGAAATCTGATCATGTCGTTAAGGCTGTATAGTCCGCAAAGATAACCAAAGGCGGAGCTTGCCGGGCGTCGGGTAGGTTACAGAAGGTCTGGGAACTAGAAGGTGGGAACTGGGAACTAGTTTATCTTTTCCTAGCTCCCAGTTCCTAAAACCTAAAACCCACGCACCCCTAGAGTCACGAGGGCAGAAATTCTAGTTCTATTAACATCCACGATCTGACCGTCGAAGGCAAAAGTGCGGTAGGGCGTGTAGTAGCCCTGGCTATCTTCGTAGCGGACTGCAGCATCGATGAAAAATTTACCAACACTGTAACCCAGGCCGGCGGAAAGGCCTAGTAGGGCCTCGTCTTCACCGTAACGGGCTTCTAAGACGGGTAGCTGGCGGTAGCTCACCCCGGCCCGTATTTGTAGAGGCTTAAGGTTGAGTTCTCCACCGACCCTTAGCCCGAGGCTGCCGCCTAGGGTAGCATCCACGTCGGCGTTAGCTGCTTCGTCTAATTCTGCAAAATCCGCAGTGCTGAATTTGTTGCCGGCAAAGTTCGTGTAGTCAGCATCGATACTAATGAATCCACTGCGGCCAATGAGGTAGCCGCCACCGAAGAAGAAACGCCAGGGAGTTTGGAGGTTAATAGCCGCTTGACTCAGCGGGCTGAGCGCGTTACCCCCTAGCGCATCTCCGGCAAAAGTGTAGTTATACTCCAGGTCGGTTTCGTAAGTTTCATCGATTGTCCAGAAGGTGGGGGTATGAACGGCTATACTGAGGCGGAGCTGGTCCGTTGGCCGGCCAATGAGGCCTAGTTTAAAGTTGACGCCGGAACCACTAAAGTCTAATCTTTCATCGAAGCTGGCGTCGTCAAAGTCCAGTAGTTGATCTCCTTCGTCCACCTCATCATAAATTTTTTCCTCGGAGAAGTTTACGAAGGGAATACCGATGGCAGCGCCCCAGAGGATCTTTTCGCGGTAGTTACCACCGGCACCAACGGAGAATTCACTGATGCCCCCAGTTCGCTCTATCCGGCCGGTCTTCCGGCTGGAGACGCCCTGGTTTTCGGAGAGGTCCAGTAGGGAGTAATACCCTAAATCATCAAAAAGTACGGCCCGGTCATCAACGGCTACATCGCGAACTTCTGGTCCGATGGACGGGTCGATATCGAAAATGAGGTCAGTTCGGAAAGGATCGCCAATACCATCGTTCAGGTCTTCTACGATCGCATCGATTACCCCGCCAACGCTACGACCGTCGAAGGCGATCGTCTCGTTAAAATCAGCAATGCGCGTAATGCCGATACCCCAGTTGAAGGTCGAGAAATTTACGGATCGGGTATCACCGGCCCAGACTAGGCCGAGGCTAGGAACGGTGACACTTCCCTTCGTTTCGGTTTCCGCAGCGTTATTTCCTCCACGCAGTTGGGTTTCTAGGCTGTTCAGGCTAAAGCCTGGGGTTACTTGGAGACTGCTGTACCTATTCCAACCAATACCAGCCGGGTTAGTGTGTAGCGTAGTGTAATCAACCCCGATACTTGTCATGCTGCCGCCCGTGCCCGCAAATCGGGCCGAACCAATAGGCGTTACGTTGCCAAACCGCAGGGCATCTTCCACCCGAGCGGGTAAAGTGCGCGGGGTAATTTGTGCTAGCAGATCAGTACTCGCCAGAAGTGCTAGGAAAAAGAGGGGGAGAAAAATTCTTTTCATGGTACGGTAGCTGGAGTAAAATTGGTAATGCTGACGGTAAAATAAGGCGGTAAAAAGAGAGTAGGTTCAATAGCATGCCGACCAAGAGGAAATGATAAGAAATTTTTAACCGGATTTGCGGTTTAGACGCCGGTGCTTTTAGACGGCCTTCGGCTTTTTAGACGCTACCACTTTTACACCGCCTTTGGCTTTTTATACGGCCTTCGGCCTTTTAGGCGCTTCGCGCTTAGTGTTGCAATTACTAAAAGCACGAAGTGTGTCTCAAAGATTGCGTAGTAAACGGCTAAAAGTGTCTGCGTCTACCTTACTTCAACTCCAGAATATTACCCATCGCGTAGCATTTACGGCAACGGGCCTCGTACAACTCTTTCTCGCCGAGTACGACGGTATCTTGGTCTTCTACCAGCCGGTAGGAATGGGTGGCCAGGTTGCCGCAGTGGGAACAGATGGCATGTACTTTAGTGATGTATTCGGCTACGGCCAGTAATTGGCAGATAGGACCGAAGGGCTTACCGCGAAAATCCATGTCCAAGCCAGCGATGACGACGCGTTTGCCACGGCGGGCCAGTTCCTGGACGTGGTCAACAACGGCGGGTTCAAAAAACTGCGCTTCGTCCAGGCCAATCACGGTGGTGGTATCGGGGACGTCGAGTAGTTTGCTGGTGTCCGAAATGGGAGTGGCGATCAGTGAATTACTGTCGTGAGAAGCAATGCGGCCTTCTCCGTAACGCGTATCTACCCTTGGTTTGAAGATCTCCACGTGCTGGCCCGCAATCCTGGCCCGCTTCAAGCGACGAATTAATTCTTCGGTTTTTCCAGAAAACATGCTGCCGCAGATAACTTCGAGCCAGCCGCTGCGTTGTCCGCTAAAGTGTGGTTCTAAAAACATGAGGATATAACTTCGAGTGACTACATTTACGCCACCGCCAAAAGTACCATAATTCTTAAGAGATGCCCCAGCCTTCCGCTGATCGACTCATCAGCCGTATTACCGCCTTACACAAAAGCCTGCAACTGGATGCCGGAGGGAAACTCTCCGCCATGGAACGTGACCTCATGCTTGGTTACCTGCGAGAATTATACGAAATCTACGCGCAACCCGAGGTCCCGCCGAAACCGGCTCCCGCTCCACCGCCTCCCCAGCCAACTCCTGTACCGCCACCTCCCCAGCCGGCTCCTACTCCGCCTCCGCCACCACCGGCAGTACAGGCTCCTGAACCCGTAGTGCCGCCACCACCAGCGCCCAAACCGGTCCCGCCGCCGCCCAAACCAGCACCGCCACCACCAGCCCCTAGGCCTGCGCCCGCTGCTAGTAGCAGCCCCGAAATAGCGGCGCTTTTTACCGATGATGGCGCTGCGGCCACTAGTAGATTCGGCCGTCAGCCACTTAGCGACCTAACCAAAGGCCTCGGCATCAACAGCCGCATCCTCTTTGCTAAGGACCTTTTCGGCAACGATAATGATCTCCTTAACACGACCCTGCGTACCCTCAATACTTCCGGGTCCATGGCCGCTGCGCAGCCCGTGCTAGAGAGCCTCGCTCGCCGCTATAACTGGACGGATGCGGAAAAAGTAGAAACCGCCCAAGAATTTATTGAACTGGTTCGCCGTCGGTACACTTAAAGAAGAAGGGGCTTTACTAATTCGACTGGTACTGGCCTCTTTTTCCCTTTTCACCAGTCTTGTTTATCCCTTCCCACAATGGTTAAAATTTTCTTGCGCATAGCCTTGGCCCTGGTGTTGGCCATCATCGCTTTTGCCTTCTACTTAGCGGCGGCGTCCCAGGAGGTACCTGCGGGCTTCTCGACGAATAAAGGTCAGGTAGGTTTACTGAACATGGAGGAGGATTTCGTCATTGCTTTCGGAAGCTGCAACAACCAAAGGCGGGCGCAAGACTACTGGCCAGTAATCGGGGAAAAGAAGCCCGATGTCTGGCTCTGGCTCGGAGATAATATTTATTCCGATACGGACGACATGCAGCAAATGGCTGCCGAT
>JBCDGT010000314.1:0-5051 GCA_038750915.1 Bacteroidota bacterium | reverse complement strand
CCACGGCAAAGTATTGGGCGGCAGTAGTTCTACTAATGCCATGGCTTACGTGCGGGGCAACCGAGCGGATTATGATGACTGGGCGGCGCTGGGTAATAAAGGTTGGGATTATGATAGCATCTTACCCTACTTCCGCAAATCGGAGGCCAACGCCGACTTGGATAATGAATTCCACGGTTCCAATGGAGAACTTCACGTAGAATTCGCCAAGAAGTTCCAAACGCCTTTCCGGGAAGCCTTCATTAAGGGGTGTCAAGAAGTGGGGATGCCCTTTAACGAAGATTATAATGGGGCCGTACAAAAGGGCGTAGGGAATTTTCAGTTCAACATTAAAGATGGGAAGCGGCACAGCGGTTTTACCGCTTTTCTAAAACCGATTAGGAAGCGACAAAATCTGACGATTAAGCCCTACATGCATACCCAAAAAGTTTTACTGGAGCACGGTAGAGCCGTAGGCGTTTTAGCGGGAAAGAAGAAAAAGAAAGCACAGGTATTTAAAGCGGATAGAGAGGTCATACTCTCCGCCGGAGCGCTCGCCTCTCCGCACATTTTACTCCTTTCTGGTATCGGTCCGGCCGCTGAATTACGGCAAGTGGGTATAGATTGTCAGCACGATTTGGCGGGTGTAGGCAAAAACTTACAGGACCACCTTTTCGTACCAATCGGAGCGACCTCCAAAGAGAAAATGGGAGCCAATCACACCATTTCCAACTGGGGGCAAGCCAAGGAGATTGCTCGTTATTTCCTTACGGGCAAAGGGCTCCTCAATATCGGCCCCCTTGAAGCCGTAGCTTTTGCTTCCAGTTCTCTCAGTCCGCAACGGGTAGACTTCCAATTTCAATTTACCTCGTCTCATACGGGGGAAGGATACACCACGGAT
Organism: Bacteroidota bacterium; assembly: GCA_038750915.1. GTDB lineage: Bacteria > Bacteroidota > Bacteroidia > Chitinophagales > Saprospiraceae > Neolewinella. The sequence goes on along the minus strand of JBCDGT010000314.1, from coordinate 4,171 downwards.
TTCCACGACTATAAAAGCTTCCCGACCGAAGAAGATGGTTTTTCCATATTACCCACGCTCCTTCGTCCTGCCAGTCGGGGTGCACTCTGGCTTAGGGATGACCAGCACTTCACCCAACCCATAATTCAACCCAACTTCCTCTCCGTCGCTGCGGACCGCCAAGTACTCATCGAGGCCACAAAGAAAGCCATTGAGGTACTAGAGTCCGATGCATTTGCCCCCTATCGCAAACGGCTCATCTCTCCACCTGATCGTAGTTCCGACGCCGGGATTTTCGATCATATCCAGCAGCAGGTAGAAACCGTCTATCACCCCGTCGGTACCTGCAAGATGGGCCACGATGAACTAGCGGTAGTGGACGACCAGCTGCGAGTACTTGGCATTGAAAGCCTACGCGTCATCGACGCCAGTATAATGCCCACCATCGTCTCAGGCAATACGAACGCACCAGTGTACATGATTGCGGAAAAGGGAGCGGATTTGGTGTTGGGGAAATAAAAAAGCCCCGGAACAATCGTTCCAGGGCTCTGATGTAAATAGTGTAAGTAGTAGCCTCTCAAAGCTCGGATAGTTATAATCTTTCGAAGACACCAGCGATGCCTTGGCCGCCGCCAACACAGGCGGTTACCATACCGTAACGCTGGTCGCGGCGTTTCATTTCATCAAGCAGCTGAATCGTCAGTTTAGCACCGGTGCAACCCAGAGGGTGGCCGAGAGCAATGGCCCCTCCATTGACGTTGACGGTCTCGGGGTCCAGGCCGATGGTTTTAATTACAGCAAGGGCCTGAGTAGCGAAGGCTTCGTTAAGTTCAGTTTGCTCGATATCGCCAACTTTCAGGCCGGCCCGCTCCAGTGCTTTCGGGATGGCCACGCAGGGGCCAATCCCCATGTACAAGGGATCTACGCCACCTACGGAGCAGGACGCTAGACGCGCAATCGGCTCCAGGCCAAGTTGTTTCACCATCCGCTCGCTCACCACGAGGGTAAAGGCCGCTCCATCAGACGTTTGGGAAGAGTTTCCTGCCGTTACTACGCCTCCTTGCTTGAATACAGCGCGTAGCCTGGCCAGGCCTTCCAGATTGGTTCCCCGGCGAATCCCTTCGTCGGTATCCACTACGTGGCTAGATTTGACCATTTTGCCGTCCTTAACGAAGACGTCTTCGACTTCAATCGGGACAATTTGGTCTTTGAATTTACCACCATCGATAGCAGCAATGGCCCGGTCGTGGCTGCGCACGGAAAAGGCATCGGCTTCCTCGCGAGTAACCTCGTACTTTTCTGCGACGGCCTCTGCCGTCTTACCCATACTGACGTGGTAGTTCACATTCTCCATCGCTGCTTTGTAGCTCGGGCTAAGCTTGTAGCCCGTCATGGGAATCATGCTCATGCTTTCTGCACCACCAGCTAAATAAATATCACCAAAGCCTGCTTGAATTTTACCGACGGCCATCGCGATACTTTCTAAGCCCGAGGCACAGTAACGGTTAATCGTGATGCCGGGAACTTCTTTCCCTAGCGCCCGCGCGGCAATAAGGCGACCAACCTGTAGCCCTTGCTCCCCTTCGGGGTTCGCACAGCCGACGATCACGTCGTCGACCAGCTTCGGATCCACCTCTGGCACCGTACTCATCAGGTGTTTAATCACATCGACGGCCAGGTCATCGGAACGGTAGTTTTTAAATCCTCCTTTCTTGGCTTTACCAACGGCGGAGCGGAATCCTTTTATGATGTAAGCTTCCATGGGAAGTATGAAGTTTAAAGTATGAAGTTTGAAGTGCGAAGCTTAAAGTTTGAAGTAAGAGAAACCTTTTTTCTTCTTACTTCAGACTTCGAACTTCTAATTTCTCAACGGCTTATTGTGCTGCAAGGTATACTGGATACGTTCCAGGGTCTTCTGGTTGCCGAGTAGGCTGAGGAAGGCCTCTCGTTCCAAGTCAAGTAGGTATTGCTCGCTCACCTTTTGCTTCTGGGTCAGCTCGCCACCGCAGAGGATATTGGCTACGTGGCGCGCTACGACGCCATCGTATTCTGAAATATACTTGCCGAGCTTAAATTCATTGATGGCCGTGTAGATGGAAGCCAAACCAGCACGACCGAGTACCTCAATGTCTTCCCGCACGCTGGGAGCAACGTACTCGCGGGCAAGCTCTAGTACTTTCCGCTTGGCTTCACCAATGTTCCGCTGGAGGTTGACTTCCACAAAGTCTTTGCCCTCCAGTAGGTAGCCATGGTCAAAGCCTTCATGCGCTGAAGTAGAAACGGCTGCCGTAGCGATCGTCTGGAAGTGCTTCAGTAGGGTAGGCATCTGGACGTCGCCCTCAAAGTAGAGGTCGCTGGCGCGGAGGGCCATCTCCTTCGTACCGCCACCTCCTGGTATAAGGCCAACACCAACCTCCACCAAGCCGATGTAGCTTTCCGCAGCGTAGATACCAGCATCGGCGTGCATACTGATCTCGCAACCACCACCGAAGACATATCCCTGGGTTGCTACCACTACGGGTACCTTACAGGTTTTGATCTTCATGTTCAGTTGCTGGAACCCATCAACCATTTTATCAAGGGTGTCCCAATCTTGCTGCATAGCGACCATCCCGACGTTCATCAGGTTGGCCCCAACGGTAAAGTTCTTGGCGTTGTTTCCGATCACGATACCTTTCCAGCCTTCGGCTTCCGCCTTATCGATGGCATCAGAAATTGCTTGGCCGATGGCATCGTCGATAGAGTTTGACTTGGAGGTAAACTCCACGCACATAACCCCATCGCCCAGGTCGTGCACCGTGCAGGAGTCGTTCTTAATGATGGGAGACTGTTCCCGTAGCGTATCCAGAATGATGTACTGCTCTTGGCTGGGTACTGGCTCGTAAGCCTTAGTTGCCAGATCATAGTACATCTTCTTACCCGCTTCCACGCGGTAGAAGGAAGTATTGCCGGCAGCCTTCATGTCTTTGACCCAGTCGGCCACTTTTCCACCGGTTTCTTCAATCATGGTGATACCCTCGTCGAGGCCAATCTGGTCCCAGGTTTCGAAGGGGCCATATTCCCAGAAGTAGCCCGTCCGCATAGCGTCGTCAACACTATATAGATCGTCGGCAATTTCAGGGACACGGTTAGCGGAATAGGCAATCAACCCAGCGAAGTATTCACGTAAGAACTGGTTCTCTTTATCCTCACCACTCACCAGGGTTTGCATCCGCCGGCCCATATCCTCGATCATCTTGGCTTTACCGATGGCAGGACGTGGCTTGGTAGCCCGGGCGTATTCGAGCGTTTTCAGATTAAGGGCGTGGATGATACTCTTCCCTTTTTCATCACGCTCTTTGGTTTTCTTGTAGAAGCCCTGTCCGGATTTATTACCGTAGAATTTATTCTCCAGTAAGAACTTCATGAATCCCGGTTGCTCTTTGGTTTTTACCGCCTCGATGTATTCATCACCGGCCACATTCGTCATCACAAAACCAGAGACCTTAGCACTGGTGTCAATCCCGACGAGGTCTTGCAAACGGTAAGTAGCCGTATTCGGCCGGCCGATCAGACTACCGGTAATCGCATCGACTTCCTCAATGGTCATATCGTACTTAACCGTTAGGTCCATCATTTGAACGCCAGACATTACCCCAATGCGGTTTCCGATGAACCCAGGGGTGTCCTTACACAATACTGTTTGCTTACCGAGGTAAACGTCACCATAGTGCATGAAAAAGTCGATCACTTCCTGTTTCGTTCCTCCGTGTGGAATCACCTCAAAAAGCCGCAGGTACCGTGGAGGGTTGAAAAAGTGAGTACCACAGAAATGCGCCCGGAAATCATCGGAGCGCCCCTCGCAAAGTAAATTGATGGGTATACTAGAGGTGTTGGAGGTCACCAGTGATCCCGCTTTGCGATGCTCGTCTACCCGCGCAAAAATTTGCTTCTTGATGTCGAGACGCTCGATCACCACTTCAATGATCCAGTCCGCATCACTGATTTTTTCAAAATCGTCATCAAAGTTGCCCGTAGTGATGTGGCTGGCAAAATCCTTCTTAAATAATGGAGCGGGTTTGGACTTAATAGCCTTAGCCAGTGCTCCATTCACGATACTATTCCTCTTGACGGGATTTTTCTTGTCTTCCTCGGAGAGGTCGAAGGGAACGATGTCGAGCATCAGCACGTCCAGGCCGATATTGGCAAGGTG
>JBCDGT010000313.1:0-5066 GCA_038750915.1 Bacteroidota bacterium | reverse complement strand
TTTCAACGCGCCTATTATCACGAATACCGTCAAAAACACAATCGTCGAATTCCTGGATAAAGATGAAGACAATTTCTTTTTCTGGGACGATTGCAACGACCAAGCCGGGAACATTAATCCCGATGCCCCGGACGTGGCGGGCAACGGTATCGACGAAAATTGCGATGGTGTGGATGGAACCAACGCTGCGCGCAACCCCTTACCGGGGGAATTGATGCTCTTCCCGAACCCAACGGATGATGTTCTCTACTTAAGGTACAGTCTACCGACCTCCCTTCTAGTCGAAGTATTCGATGGCCGCGGCCGCAGGATGCAAAGTAGGGTGGTCAGTAGCAATGGGCGGTTAGATGTAGACGTACTTCCCGCTGCGGTTTACCAGGTGAAGATTACGGACGCCGCTACTGGGTGCTTTACGGCGAGAAGGATTGTTGTTCGCTAAACCCAAAGCTTGGAAAACGGTTGTAATGGGCTAAGCAATGAACCCCATGCAAATCGCTCCGGACCTCTCCTTGATCCTCGCCTCCAAATCCCCCCGCCGTTCTTACCTATTGGAGCAGGCCGGGATACCTTTCACCATTCGTACTGCCGACGTAGAGGAAATATACCCGCCCGAGACTCCAACTCTGGAAGTAGCTCCTTACCTGGCAGAACTTAAGGCCAGGGAGGCCGCCTACCTACTACAAGCAGACCACGAAGTCCTACTCACCGCAGATAGTGTGGTCATCCTCGATGATGAAATTTTCGGTAAGCCCCGCGACCGTGAACACGCCCAAGAAACGCTCCGTCGCCTCTCTGGTAGAAAACACACTGTGGTGACTGGATGCTGCCTGCTATCGGCTACCAAAAAAGAAGTGTTCAGCGGCATCGCTGACGTGTACCTCAACGAAATGACCGACGAGGAAATAGACTGGTACATCGACACCTACCAACCTTATGATAAAGCTGGTGCATATGCGATTCAGGAATGGGTGGGCTTAGCAAAGATTCGTAAAATCGACGGTACGTATCCCACCGTTATGGGGCTACCGGTGGATTTGGTCTATGAGCGCTTGGTAAATTGGTAATTAGTAATTGGTATTTAGTACTTGCTTTTTCCGTATTACTAATCACCAATTACTAAATACCACCTACTCTACTGTACAATCAGCAATTTCGCTCGGGTCTTCCCCTGCGCATCCGTTGCGCGGATGAGGTAGGAGCCAGCGGCGAGTTTCTCTCTTAGATCGAAGCGATGATCGGTACCATCGGTGGTGAATTCCTGACGGAGCAGGCTGCGCCCTTGAACGTCAAGTACTTCAAAACGGAGCTCATCGCCCGCTTCGAGGCCCTGTGGCCGGAAGCCGAGTTGGCGGCCGGTATTGGGGTTAGGGAACAGGATGAAATCCCAATCTTCAGCACTGGAAAACTCTACCTCAACGAGGTGACTTAAACTAATGGCGCCGTCGAAATCGGTGGTTTTGAGGCGATAGAAGGAAGTCCCATCGTAGGGATTGTGGTCTTCCATAGCGTAGTGGAGCAGTTCACCGGGTTCGGAATGGCCGGCGGCGAGGGTTTCGCCAACGTAGGCGAAGTCTTGACCGTCTTTAGTCTTTTCGATGGTGAAGAAGTCGGTGCCGACTTCGTCCTCCGTCTCCCACTTAAGCAGAACGTAGTCTTTCATCGGGAAGGCATCGAAGCGAACTAGCGTGAGTGGTAAGGGAAGTACGCCGTAATAGATTTCCGTGTCGAAACCATCGCCACTACCACCACCAAAAAGACTGGCGAGGTCTTGGCCGCTGATTACGAAGGAGGCTAGGGAGTTGTCGAAGCCATCTCCGGAGCCACCACCGTAGAGCATGAACATCTCGCCCATCAGGCCACCGGCGAAGGAGCTGCGGTCGAAGCCATCGCCACTGCCGCCGGCGTAAAGCCCGGTAAGCACTTGTCCGTTCAAGGCACCTGCGGCCGCGCCCCGGTCAAAGCCATCGCCAGAACCACCGGAATAAAGACCGGCAACGGATACCCCGCCCAGGCTTAGGCTGGTTTGGAAACGGTCGAAGCCGTCGCCGCTGCCGCCACCGTATAGGACGGCCAGGGCCTGCCCTTCAATTGAAAAGGTACTGCCCGTATGGTCGAAGCCATCACCGCTGCCACCGGAGTAGAGAACTGATATGGCTTGTCCATTAAGGGCGGCGCTAGTGGCTTGGCGATCAAAGCCATCGCCGGAACCACCGGCGTAAAGTGGGCGGACGCCGACGGGAACACCGGTCAGATCGAGCTGGATCGTCACCCGGCGCGCAAAGCCATCGCCACTGCCGCCGCCGTACTGGGCGAGTAGAGAAGAAGAGAGGCCAAGTAAGATGACGACCAGGATTAAATAATTATGCACTTTCATGGGGTGGTGCATTTACTGGGCGGAACGCCCTCCCCGGAAGCCCAAACGAGAATTGCCAGAATTAATTTCATTGGCGGCATCGTTGCGGTCGCTGACGAGCGTGAAAGGGATTTCATTCGCATGACTCCCTCCCCGAAAGCCAATACCCAGTGCAGTAGTGGGCCAACCGGCTACGTTAGCATTGCCACTATTTAAAATATTGCCGTCACCATGGTTGCCCGTAAAGGCTCTACCTTCCGGATTGCCAACGGTAATACAACGTTCGTAGACATTCCCGGAAAGTTCCATAACGCCAAAATAGCTGCCCCCGGTTTCTTCTCGGGTATTATTGACCGCACTGGCGGCGAGCATACCCACGCGTTTCGGGCCAAAGGGTTCGCCAGTAGTACCAAAAACTACAGCATTGCCGGTACCTACTCCTGGATCAAGGGTTATTTCATCGGGGGTGCCGACATTTGCATAGGTGTATACGGTATTATGGAGGTTTCCATTGCCCCAGGCAAATTCACCGTTGACGGTATTCAACGGTCCCCGACAGGCTTTTTCGTATTCTAGCTCGGTGATGGGACGCAGGCCGGCCCAATCGAGGTAGGATAACGTCATGATTGATGCCACGTAGTTCAGGGCAATGTCCGGTAGGGTAGTCGTAGCATTGCCCGCATCGGGCCAGCTTATGCCATTATTGGCAAATACTTCATCCGAGTTTTTTCCAGAAGTGCCCGTAACGTCCAAGTTGGCTTTTTGGGTGTCGGTAAGAGTATTGAAGAAAGCGACCCACTGTTCTTGGGTGGTTTCGTATTTCATACAGTAGAAAGCACTAAAGCCTTTGGGAAAAGCTGCGGGAATGGGGCCAAGTTGGTCACCAATGTTGTCTTCTGAGGAACCTTCCGTGTTATCATAAAATAAGTTCCCAGGGGTGTTAGCTACCGTGATGGCTGCCTCGCTGGTTACGCGGTAAGGGAAACGAATAATGAAAGGGCCGACGGAACGGGTAAAGAAGTTACCATTAAGGTTGGCTTGATCGAAAGTACTTGTCCCCATCGAAAACTCCCCTTCGGGTACGTAGACCATCTCGATGGCGAATACTTGAACGTCGACTACGGCGTTGGGATCGACGTTGTCCGCGGCATAATCCCACTGAATTTGGATGTTCTGGTAATCGACGTCGCCGGAACCATCCTTGGAGCGGTAAACAAAGGCACCGACACCATCGGTAGGTTCAATGATGACTTCTTCTGAGGCTTGTTGCCCAGTAGCACTGATGGTACAGTGCCGCCAGACAGCTCCGTTCACCCGGTATTTAGCGAAAACCCAGGCGGCGTCGTAGTTGCTAGGGCCGACGCTAATACGCCAGGAGTTTTCCCAGCTAAGGTCGAATTGAATTTGGGTAGTGCCGCTGGCGGCATTTTGGTCGGTCAGGGCGACGTTGTCTACCATAATGTTGTTGCCAAAGGCAAGGAAGGTACCCAGTAGGCATACAAAGAAGATAAAGCTGCGCATAAATCTAGTATTGTGGGATGAGAAATAGGTTGGTTTGGGTAGGGGTGTTGTTCAAGCTTAATAGGTGCCCTCCCGAATTGGTCTGGTGTTACTTTATGTAAAACTAGACCTACTTGTTACACCATGCTTTATAACCTTGGTTATGTTAGGTAAGCGGATTGATCTTGGATAATGCCTAACTTTCCCGGAAATCACTCCTTATGCTTATGCGCTTTGTTGTTTGCTCTCTTTTTTGTTTGGTACTGGTGTCTGCCTGTGGCCCCAACCCTTCGGGCGATACTACTGCGAGCGCCCCTGAAGAAAACTGGATTTACCTGTTCAACGGCAAAAACCTCGACGGCTGGACGGAAAAAATGCCAGATTTTGATCTCAACACCAATCACCTCGACACTTGGATCGTAGAAGACAGTATGATTCGAGTGAATTATGCGGCCTATGATTCCTTCGGCACTAAATTCAGTCACCTTTATTATGAGCAGTCTTTTAGCCGCTACAAACTCCGCTTCGATTATCGCTTTACGGGGGATCAGGTGCCGGGTGGAGCCGGCTGGAATGTTCGGAATAGCGGGGTAATGCTGCACTCCCAGTCGGCAGTAAGCAACGATTACGGGCAATGGTTCCCGGTGTCCGTAGAGTTACAGTTACTAGGGGGGCTGAGTGACGGGAACAAGCGGACGACCGGCAACGTCTGTACTCCCGGCACGGCAGTAGTGTTGGGTGACAGTATCGATTATCGACACTGCATCAGCTCCAATTCCAAAACCTATGATGGCGACGGTTGGGTCAGTGCTGAGGCAGTGGTCCTTGGAGGAGAAGCCATGCATTTTCTCATCGAGGGAGATACGGTATTGTCCTTTCAGCAGCCCCAGATCGGTGGGCCGTCACAGCAATTGTCTGGATGGGGAGTAACGGAATCGGTTCCGGACTGGGAAATGCAGAGTGGCAAAATCCTCACCGAAGGCTACATCGCGCTTCAGGCGGAGAGCCATCCAATTGACTTTCGTAATATTCGGCTCTTAAATTTAGAGTAAGGAGTGCGGACCTCCTGGTCTGCTTTACGGAGACCTCTCCCTAGCCCTCTCCAAACTGGCTGTCGCCTGGAGAGGGAACTATACGTTAAAGCTGTAATATTTGGGTGTTGCTGACTTACCCTTTAGGCTCCCTCCCCAGCGAAGCGGGTTGGGGAGGGCGG
>JBCDGT010000312.1:0-5075 GCA_038750915.1 Bacteroidota bacterium | reverse complement strand
TTCTGGCAGTAAACCGTCTTCCCGGGGGGAGCCAGGGAAGCACCCTCCTTGCCTGGGCAGACACAATGCAAGTCGCGAGGATCAGACGCGGTCATGTGCTGAGGGCCAAGCCGACACCGAAGAGCGTAAAGTAGAAATATGTGCTCGCGCCTACCAGCTACTAGTCAACGAAGCCAAGTTTAATCCCGAAGACATCATCTTCGATCCCAACATCTTCGCCATCGCTACCGGTATCGAAGAGCATAATAATTATGGCGTCGACTTTATCGAAGCCACCCGTCGCATCAAGGAGCTGTGCCCCGGGGCTAAAATCAGTGGTGGCGTTTCCAACGTGAGTTTCAGCTTCCGAGGAAACAATGTTGTGCGAGAAGCCATGCACTCCGCTTTCCTCTACCACGCTATCCGGGCGGGAATGGATATGGGCATTGTCAATGCCGGAATGATCGAGGTGTACCAAGATATTCCCCAAGACCTCCTAGTACACGTAGAAGACGTCATCCTCAATCGCCGTCAGGACGCAACGGAACGTTTGCTCGACTTGGCCGAAAGCCTTAAAAATGTAGGTGGTCGCTCGGTTAAGAAAGACCTGGCCTGGCGAGAAAGTACCGTTGAAGAACGCCTTCGTCATAGCCTCGTGCGTGGCATTACCGAGTTCATTGTTGACGACACAGAGGAGGCTCGGGTAAAATACCCCCGGCCGCTACACGTCATTGAAGGTCCGTTGATGGACGGCATGAACGTGGTGGGGGATCTCTTTGGCTCGGGCAAGATGTTCTTACCACAGGTGGTTAAATCTGCCCGGGTAATGAAACAGGCGGTAGCCTATTTGCAACCTTACATCGAACAAGAAAAACAAGACCTCGCCAATGCTGCGGGCGAGGCGGGCCTAGAAACAAGTCATGACTTGTCTCTACCTAGCCGCCAGTATAAAGGCACCATCCTTCTGGCTACGGTCAAAGGTGACGTCCATGACATTGGCAAAAACATCGTTGGGGTCGTATTGGCCTGTAACAATTACCGAATTGTCGATCTCGGGGTGATGGTACCCGCCAATAAAATTCTCGACGAAGCCCAAAAGGTTAAAGCCGACATTATCGGCTTAAGCGGACTAATCACCCCTTCACTAGACGAGATGGTCAACGTCGCCACCGAGATGGAACGCCGCGGCATGACCACTCCTCTCCTCATCGGCGGAGCCACCACCAGCAAAACCCACACCGCCCTTAAGGTGGAACCTGCTTATAAGGGTGGCCCCACCGTCCATGTACTGGACGCCAGCCGGGCGGTGACCGTTGCCGGAAGCCTATTGGACGGTGAAGAAAGTGACCGTTCGGCTTACCGCGATAGCATTACGGCCGAGTACGAACGGGTTCGCATACACCGTGCCGCTCAGAAATCGGGCAAGGTCAAACTGAACATCGAACAAGCTCGTGCGAATGCTCTCCAGCTCGACTGGGGAAATTACGTTCCACCAGTCCCCACCTTCACGGGTACCAAAGTTTTTGCCGACTATGATTTGGCCGAACTCGTTGATTATATCGACTGGACGCCCTTCTTCAGCAGCTGGGGACTAGCGGGCAAATTCCCGGCCATTCTTACCGATGAGGTGGTGGGTACCGAAGCCAGCAAACTCTACGATGAAGCTAGGGAAATGCTCGACCGCATCGTAGCCGAAAAATGGGTAGGGGCCAAGGCCGTGATTGGCTTTTTCCCCGCAGCAGCGGACCAAAGCACCGATACCGTATACCTTTATCAAGATGAGGCGCGCACGCAGGTGCAAAGTGAGTTGTTTCACATCCGCCAGCAAAGCAAGAAAGCTAAGGGAAGTCCGAATCTTGCTTTAACCGACTACCTTGCACCTGCGGACAGCGCCCAAAAAGATTACCTAGGCGCCTTTGCCGTAACGGCCGGAATTGGTATTGAAGAACACATCCAGAAGTTCGAAGCCGCCGGTGACGATTACTCGGCCATCATGCTCAAAGCCCTAGCCGACCGCTTGGCAGAAGCCCTAGCCGAGCGGATGCACCAACGGGTTAGGATGGAGTTCTGGGGCTACGCCCCCGACGAACGGGTCACCAACGAGCAACTTATCGCTGAGAAATACCAAGGCATTCGCCCCGCGCCCGGGTATCCTGCCTGCCCCGAGCATACAGAGAAGGAAAAATTGTGGACATTACTCGACGTAGAAGCCCAAACCGGCATTCAACTCACCGAGAGTATGGCCATGTATCCTGCCTCCAGTGTAAGTGGCTGGTACCTCAGCCACCCAGATTCCAAGTACTTTACCGTACGCGGCATACAACCCGATCAGGAGCAAGATTACGCTGACCGCAAAGGCTGGGATACGGACACCGCGGAGCGTTGGTTGGCGGCACTGCGATAATTAAGACGTTAATTAACTGCTAAGGGACATTACGGCCGGGATTTATCGCTTACCTTCGCAGTAGCTCTGAACATTTTATACAATACTCGGTATGGCAAAATGGCTACCCGTCTTTCTTTTTCTTGGTACCCTGACCGGCCTTTCCGCTCAGGTAGAACTAACAACTAACTACTTCCCGGCAGTTGGTGACACCCTACGGGTATCTACCGCAGATAGTGCCTGGGCGGCCTCCCTAGATTTCAAGTTCGAAGGCGGTGCTAATTTAAACTGGGATTTTCAAGATCCCGTAGCCACCTTCAACGCTTCGGACGCCGTGAATGCCGTAGGACCTGATGATCTATTCCCTGATGCTGACCTCTCCATCACTTCTAATATTCTAACCGAAAGCTTCTACAGCCTTTCGGATAAATCTTTCGACTTAGTCGGGGTAAGGACCCGCCTAGATCTGCTACCAGACTTTGAAATCGTAACGCCCGTTTCTCCCGTCAGAGCTACCCGGAGAGCTCCCCTCAATTACGAAGACAGCTTTAACAGCACTACCTCCAATGTGGTCACTGTTTCTCCCGACAGCATTCCCGCCGAAGCTTTGGCCTTAATTGACCCCACCATCGTTAATTCTACTGACTCCTTCAGAATTACCACTACTTCCACCCGAGAAGACGTGATTGATGCCTGGGGTAACGTTCGTCTGGGGGATAATTTCTACGATGTACTTCGGGAAAAAAGAACCGAAAGTGTTTTCATCAAGGTGGAAATTCAACGACTACCACTGCCCTTTACCGACGTTACTGGTTTACTGGAGTTGAGCCCTCAATTAGCTCCGTTCGTTGGACAACAACCCTCCACTACTACCTACTTGTACTGGAATGATGATAGCGTAGAACCCATCGCGGAAGTGACCACCCGCACTGATAACGGAGAGGTATTAAACATGAGCTACAAGCGCGCACAAACGACAACTTCCGTCGGCGGCCCGAGCTTTACCCAGGCGAAAGTAAAAGTTTACCCCAACCCTGCTTCTTCTCTAGCTACTTTCGAAATGGAAGGCCTAGAAAGAGGAACTTATACTTTAAGCCTCATTGACCTGACGGGCCGGCGCGTTGCCCAAAGAGAATTCACCCCATTGGGTAACCTCACCCGCCTAAACCTGGACGTAAGTCGGCTACCCGGTGGTTTATACCTCTACAGCCTACGAAATGAGCGTGGTCGTATGGTAGCTACTCGACGGCTACAAGTACGTAATGGCCAGCCGTAACCCCATTTACTCAAAGGTTTTTTGTATCAATTGGTGCAGGTATGCCTCCTCTACTTGAGCACCTAAGCCAAACGTATCCTTTGGTAGAGATACTTTTCCGTTATCTCCGTACTGGATGCCTCCAATAATTGGGTCCTGGCTTTGCATCAAAGGCGTATCAAAGTCAAAGAACTTTACTTGTGGGCTACAACAGGCTAAGTGGGCAGCAGCGGTAAAACCAAGGCGACTTTCCAGAAAACCACCAATCTGTACGGGGACCTGCTGCTGCTCCGTTAACCGCAGTATTTTCAGTGCCTTAAAAAGTCCGGCTGATTTACTAAGCTTGATGTTGATTCGGTCGATCGCATTGAGATCTATTAAACGTTGTGCATCAAGGTGATCCCAACAAGCTTCATCGGCCATAATTGGAATTGGGCTGGCTGCACGAATCTTCGGAAGAGCAAGGAAGTCGCGACGGGGAATCGGGGCTTCACAGTGTTGAATGTCATAAATAGCCAATTCTTGTAATAAGTGACCGGCCAGTTCAGGGCTCCAGCCTTGGTTGGCGTCGATCCGCAAAAAGAGGTTTGGACCAATAGCTGCTCGGACCCGACGGACGCGTTCGACATCTTCCGGTCCCGCTCCGAGTTTTAGTTTCACTACGGGAAACCCTTGGCTTTTAATCCAAAGCGCTTTCTCTACCATTTTCGTGACTGGGCCTAAGCTGACGGTATAGTCGGTATATATCGTTTCGTTCCGTTCTCCATTAAGGTAGGCGAAGAGCGGCTGTCCGGCGGCCTGAGCGGCAAGGTCGTAGCAAGCCAGGTCAAAGGCACTTTTGCAGCAGGCATTACCGGTAATGGCCCGGTCCATAGCCTTAGTGATACCCGCATGATTGCGCGGGTCTTTACCCAATAGCTGACCGGCCAACAAAGGTACGATCGCATACGCCCCTTCCATAGTTTCTCCGTGGATAGTGGGAAAGGGACTGGCTTCCCCCCAGCCCACGAGGCCAGTATCCGATTCTACCTTAAGCAATAGGTTGTTAGCGTACGTTAGTGGCCCAAGGGAAATGACGAAGGGTTCCTTCAGGGCAATCGGTGATTGGTAGCAGGTAATTTTGGTGATTATCATTTGTACTATTTTCGGCTGATGGGTTCCGTAATCGCTAAGGCGATTTCGCCACCCATCGCCGGTGCCAGTCCGCCCCTGGCGGGGCTCATTTTTGGGGCTCGATTGGTAGTTCCAACTCGGGGTCGAACGGGAAACCAAATGCCGTTAAGAGCTTCTCGTATTCCTGGGCGAACGTCTCTCGAATGAGTGTACCGTCGCTATTTCCATAGTGGTGCTGTTTTTGGTTGTCGATGTACCTCACCAGGTTATCAAGGTTTCGATAATCAGCAGAATGCGTACTATAACCATTTTGCCACTGGAAATATTGATAACGCATACCCTGCT
>JBCDGT010000311.1:0-5075 GCA_038750915.1 Bacteroidota bacterium | reverse complement strand
GGACGAGGCCGGTACTTACCCCCTCAGTAACCTTTTTGGTAATGCTACTGGCGGCGGGTTTGTACAGCGCTTCTCCAACTTCGTGGGCCAAGGTTTAGACCAATCCGCCTCGAAGGCCGGCCTGGAGCGAGCTTTTCAACGCAATCAGGGTAATGCCCAGGGCAACACCCGTGGCTTTGGCGATCGGGGCTTATTCGCCACCTCCCCCTTTGGTGGTATAGTTGGTGCGGAAGTGGTTCGTTTTCAGTGGCCGGAAGACGTCGATGCCGTCTACTATGACTTCAGCATTATCGACAGCTTGGAGGAGGAGATTGTCTTTCAAGCGCGGGCGAGTGGAAATAATATAGGAGTAGATTTTAGTGAACTTAAACTAGATTCTACCAGCACCTACTATTGGCAGGCACCTGCGGTTAGTGCGGCTAAGCCTACTATGGGCCTGGGTTTGGGGCGTAGTCCTGTTGGTAAAGAGGCCATGCGGATTTACTTCAAGACCTCCGCGCAAAAAACTGCGGCCATCCTGTATGTCCTACACGGACAACCTACTTATCCCATTGGTGCCCACTCCGGTACTCGTTACCTGGCGGATGCCATGGAGCTAGAATCACTTGGTTTCCTTTTCGCAGCTGATCAACAGTACCAACAAGGGTTGCAAGAGATTTCGGATAATCCTCTTTTAGTACGTGGCTATGCTGCTTTCTTAGCCCGGTGGAACCGGCGGGGAGAGGCGATAGACTTACTAGAATCATTAGAAAAAGACTAAGGAGGTCCAAGCTCCTTAAACCACTTTATATGTCCATTCACAGCACCAGCGGCCGCGCCCAAAAACCTAAGGTGGTTACGGGTTTGGTAAGCCTATTACTGCTTTCTACCAGTTTTTCTTTGTCTGCCGGTACCCTGCCTACGGGCAGCACCGCTGCAAAGAAGGCCGCCGCTCAGGAAATTTTTTACCGCCTCGTTTTTGCCCGTGGTGACCAGCGACTTGCAGAACCGCAGTTCGTATTTTCCCGCCTCAAAGACAAGGGGGCTAAAGCCGTAGGCGACGTCATTACGCTGGAGGAATTGGCCTACGATGTTTGTGCTAGCCTGGGAGAAGAAGGCGATATCGCCCTGGCGGGTATTCTTGGGCATGAACTCATCCACTATTACGAAAAGCATGAATGGGAAGGTGGCTTTATTGATTTGGTGGGCAAAAGCGGTTCGGACAGTGACCGTAGCCTAGATAGGTCCGTGAAGGAAGATAATTTTGCCCTGAAAAAAGATGAAATCGAGGCCGATTACTTAGGGGGATTTTTGGCCCATTTGGCCGGCTACCCCGCCACTAATATTATGCCGAAAGTCCTACAAGGAATTTACGATGCCTATGAGCTTCCTGAGGAGATGTCTAAGTATCCTCCGTTGCGTGAGCGCCAGCGAATTGCTACGGAAACTTACGCTAAGCTGGTGCGCCTAGTAGATGTTTTTGAAATGGGAAATATGTTGGTGGCCCTGCGCAAGTACGATGCAGCGGCTTATTACTACCAGTATTTGATTAATGATTTTCAGGGACGAGAGGTTTACAATAACGTTGGGGTAGCCTACACCATGGCCGCCTTGCCCATGTTTAAACCCGAAAGCACCAAGTACCTCTACCCGGTGGAACTCGACCTCAGCTCCCGCTTAGCGACCCAGACCCGTTCGGTAGGGGTAGATCGGGAAACCCGTGAGTACTATTTAGAGGAAGCCATTTGGCATTTTCGTCAGGCCGGACTGTTGGACGTTAATTACGCCGTCGGGATGGTCAACCGCGCTTCGGCCCACCTAATGCTCGGGCAATCGCTCGACGAATCTCCTAAAGGTGCTTCTCAGGAAATAATCAATGACCACTACCTCGAGGCTGGGCTCTGGGCTCGTAGGGCTATTCGTCTAGCCGAAAAACTGGATGACGCACAAGCAGCGGCCAATGGCCACCTGGTGTTAGGCATCCTGGCCCACGCGCAAGGAAACGATACGGAGGTGGCCGCCGCCTTCGCCAAGGCTGCTGCCAGCCCCCTGACTGCACTTAATGAGTCAATACGTACCACCGGAAAATTGCCACCCGCTAAACCTAAGCCGGATGCTTTTGATATGGAAGAAACCATCGATGGTAAAAGCCTAGCGCAAATAGAGGCCAGTTTACCCGACTGGACGAACAGTGAGGTAATCAGCGCACGCCGACCTAGAATTAAGTTAGAATCCGTACATCCAGCAGGTACCTCTACTAGTCTGCTACTCCACACGGAGGGGGCGGGGCGGTCTTCGCTTTTACTCTATTCTGCGGATAAAGGCTACTCCGATGCTACGGCTTTGGAAATTAGCCTCGGTGCTACCCAGGAGGAAATCATCGAGGAATACGATCAGCCAGACTACTTCGTACCCAGTGCCGGAGGCCTGATTCTGGTGTACAAGGAGAGTAGGATTCTCTTTGTCCTGCGCGGGGATAAATTGGTGCGCTGGTATTTGTTTGCGGAAGAGTAGAATTGGTCTATTGGTATTATTGGTCTTTTGGTGCTGTAGGTCTATTGGTCTTTTTTACGAAGTCGACCATTACCGCCCGATGTCGGCTGTCTTCATTATGGGCTAAATCTTGCCAAAGGCCACCGTGGTTGAGGTCTAGAACGTGGTAAATAGTGGCATCTCGGTAATCCGAGGCGCGGAGGGCTTCTTCGTAAATTTTGGTGTAACGGTACAGTCCAATTTCGGATACCAGCAGCATCGGTACCGCTAAGTGTTCGATGTATTCGGTGGGGGAGGCGATTTTCCATTCTTCTAAGGTGGAGCCGAAAACAGCCTCTACGTGCTGCTCAGCCAGGACGCGTCTTTCTGGATTTTCGTGCTCGGCAAAGACGCGGTGATAAGCCTCAATATCGTAGGCCCCAGCAATGGGTAGCAAGCCACCAATATCGGAAAGGCAGTAGCCGTATTTGGCGAGAAATTGTTGGTCAGAACCAAGTATCGCAGCTAGGTGTGCGCCACAGGAATAGCCTCCGATAAAAATCCGCTCAGAGTCGTAACCGTATTCTTCAGCGTGGGTCCTAAGCCAGTGAAAAGCGGCAGCGGCGTCTTCGGCATGGGCGGGATGTTGGACTCCCTCCGTACGCTCCGGGGCGACCCAAGCAGCGGTACTTAGGCGGTGACCAACACTAGCAACGGCTACCCCCTCGCGGGCAATCTTGCGGGCCAGGGGCATCTCTTGATGGCGGTTGACGAAGGCCCACGCACCACCACCCAACCATAATAGTAAGGGTGGTTTCTCCGTTGTTTCCGGCAGGACTAAATTGAGCATCTGTAGGCTGTCTCCAGTGGGCAGATAGGCTAGGTTCAATAGCTCTCGGTAAGCGGTCGTATCGGTTTTTTGGGCGCGGCCGCAGGTGCAGAGGAAGGTACAAAGCAGGGATAAGAAAAGGAGGCGCATGGTTTGGTCTTGTAGTATTTTGGTCTATTGGTGTAGGTATACGGGACGATTGCCCTGTCTTATTTAGACAGGTAATTATCAAGTATAGACAAGGGTAAGGGGCCCCGAGCGAGCACTTTGGTGTGGAAGTCTTTCCAGTTGAAGGTGGCTTGTTTAGCCGCGCTTTTTTGCCAAGCGAGTATCTTCTCTGCTCCGTACTTATAAGTGATTACTTGTGCCGGCCAGTTCCGCATGCGGTTGATTTCTCGCCGGGCAATGTCATCTTTTCCGGGAAGGTATTTTTGCCAGAAGGCGAGCGCTTTGTCGTCCGTCCAGCCGTAATAATTAAGCCCAATATCCATCGGTACGCGTAGAGAGCGGATGAGATCCCATTCCCATTTACCGTACCAATCAATGTCGTTCTGGTAGGCCCCGAATTCCCCGCCGATTTCCTCAATGTAAGCCGCCCACCCTTCGTGGTAAACGGGATAATGGAATAGCTGGGTGAGTGGAGAGCGGTTTTTTAGTAGGTTAGTGTAGTTTCTTTCGTAATGATGACCGGGGAGCCCCTCGTGGGTATACAGCCAGCCGATTTGTCGGCGCTCGAAAGGACGGTCAAAGAAGGTGTAGAAGAAGGTGTTATTGCGGTAAAAGCCAGGAGTCTGCACTTTCCTGGATACCTCTCCCTGCTGAATATCAAGGCGTGGTATTTGCTCGATTGCCGGAAAAAAATCCTTCAGCGGAGCCTGCAGCCTTTGGTGGAGGGCCTTGCTAGCGTCTCTTACTTCCTCCGCAGAGTGATAGTAGAAGTGCCGCGATTGAAGTTGGGCGGCGAAGGCTGTACTGTCCAGGCCGGAGCGCTGCCGGATGGCCTTCATCTCTGCCATGACTTGCTCAATTTCTCCGATGCCGAAGGCGTAGAGGGCAGCCGGTTCTACGGTAAGGTCGTTCCACCTTTTTAGCCAGTAACGGTACCACTCTTTGCCCAGCGGAATGGCGTATAGGTGATTTTCAGGATACACTTCCGGTTTTTCCCTGAGCCAGCGTTCTTCCAGGTCTAACCGAAGTTGATTCAACGCTATCTCGTACTTGAGATGCTGGCATTCTACTCGCTGAGCAGACGATAAGTCGGGCATACGTACCGCCGCTAATTGTTCTGTATACTTGGCAAAAAAAGCTTGCTGTTCGGCTATTTGGTGGGCGGAAGGTATGGCCGCAAGGTTGTCTACGTAAGCAATGCGAAGCCCTGGAAGTTCGAGATCACGGTACTCATCTACGAACTGTTGCACTAAGTCAGTGAAGCTGTCAGTGGTGCTTTCTTGGAGGTTTCCGGTCTGGCCGCAACCAAATAGCGGCAAGCCTAATAAAATGCTTAGCGTGAAGTATCTGATCAAAATGGAAATGGTCTTTAACCCAAAAGTCGACCATTCTTGTATCGGCAACTTACCAATTCTTGCTAATCTTCTCCTTGTTGCCGCCATTCAGTTGGAGAGCAGCCATAGTGCTGGCGGAACTGGCGGGAAAAGGCTGCTGGAGAAGAATAGCCTAGTGAATAGGCTAATTGCTTTATGGGCGTGTTGCCTCCCTGAATTTTATCTGCGGCTTTTTCCAGTCGCAAGCTTCTTTGCCGGGACTGAACCGTACTGCCAAAGGCCTTTTTGTAGAG
>JBCDGT010000310.1:0-5082 GCA_038750915.1 Bacteroidota bacterium | reverse complement strand
ATGGAAACGATGGTACCCTGAGCGGGTGGGTGGAGGGTACTTCGGTCAGTGATGGTTAAGTGCGCTGGTTGGCTTAAGCCCATCAATTCCAGCCGTTCTCGCACCAGCTTCATGCCCATACTCTGGTGCTTGCGCTTCTGATTCCGGGTTTTGGTAGCTACAATCCCAATGCCATTGTCCTTAATAGTACACGCCAAGCCTTCTGCACCCGGACCGATGTCTACCAGTAGCTCTCTACCCTCAGCCCGTGGCGCTAACCCGTGGATGATGGCATTTTCAATAATCGGTTGCAGCAGCATGCTTGGGATGTAGGTATTATAGGCATCAATGCGTTCGTCAATTTGGAAGGTGTACTGGAAGGGCTGTCGGAGGCTCTCTAAGCTACAGTATTGCTCCAAGGCTTCCATTTCATCCGTAAGCGGAATGTAGGCCTCCGCACTATTACGGAGCGTTTTCCGCATGAGGCCAGCAAATTCTCCCAGGTAAATATCCGCCTTATCCTGTTCCTTTTTGCGGATCAAATTCTGAATCGCGCTCATGGCGTTAAAAAGAAAATGGGGGTTCATTTGCGAACGGATACCCCGCAGTTCAATTTCCAGCAGCTGCCGCCGGCGCTGCTCCCGCAGCGCCTGCAACCGACGGCGCCAAACAACAAGGCCACTGATCAAGAGTAGGCTCAGTGCCCCAATCCCCAGCAGCCGCCAAAATCGGATTCGCTGTTCTGGAGTCCAGGTAGTTTCGGGCTTAATCGGAGCCACCTTTTTCCAAGCCCCCCGGAGCTTCTTGGTCGTAGTGAGCTCATAATGATTTACTAGGATCTTACCATCTTCCCCGATTAGGAAGTAATGGTTGCTTTTGTTATCGACAAAGTAATTTTCCTTGAGCGTTTCCAGCTCAGCGGGCGACACGAAAAGAAATACCCCTTGCTTACCCAGTACCTGACGGTCAAACTGTTGTTTACTTGCAGCGGTGAGCAGATGGACTACTCCGGGGGGATCGTCCGCCGTTTTTCCAAAGAGTTCTAAGTCCCTCATGGCATCGTCCAGGTTCTCCGCCCTACCGATGTGTAACAACAGCTTCTGGCCCGCGTAATCTTTCAGTTCCACTGGCCTACCCTCCTGGTCTGGGTAGCTCCACGCTGGCGCCTTTTTCCCCGCGAATAAAACCCTAATCCCACCTGTTTTGGGCAACGACTGCTGCGCAGTAGCAAATACCCGCATCTCATTCCTTAACTGGGTATCTCTGGTCATAGCTAGCAGCTCCTCGAGACGACTTTGGCCGCTTTCTGTCAGCTCGCCCAAATCAGAGTAACTGCGGAATAATTGCATTACCGCGTGGCGCACAAAAGTCTGTTTGCTCGGGAGGAGCTTGGCCATCAACCAATCTTCTTTGCCGCCTAAACCAGGTCGTTGATAGGCATTATTGAGCAGGTAATACTGAAATGATAAATATTCCTCCACATCAAAAGCAAAGGATTTTCCTGGGGGAAGTTGGTAGAGTAAACTAGCCTTTGCCTGGAGCTGATGGAGCAATTCTGGTCCCGGGAAAAATCCCTTCCCTTGCATAAACCAATAGGCAGCTTCCCATTGGGTATTAGCGTGTTCTAATTTTAAAATTCGATCCATTAAAGCCGCAAACCCGGGTCGTAAAGTGGTAGCACGTGCCGCCAGAAATGCTAATTCCTGTTTTTCCTTAGCTTGCAGTCTGTGGAAGTGAGCAATGGGCTCCTTTTCCAGCAGATCAAAGTCGGAACGGCGAAAAAAGGTATCCCCTCGCATCTCCCGGTAGAAGTCTAAAAGGAATTGATTGTCCGCTGGATCATTGCCACTTAGCTGAGACTCCCGGTAAAAGGCATTCCCGTTGGTCTGCAACTGAATCGTATCCCCCGGCTCGAAGTAAAATCGCATCGTCTGATACCCGTGCGAGAAGGAAATGATTCTTGCCTGATCTAAGGGAAAGGAAAAATGAAAATTTCCATCCCTATCCAACGGCACAAGGCTGTCTTGCCAGTAGGTCAACCAATCGCCTTGACGAAAATATGTTATGCGCACCTGCTCCGTAGCCGGGTTCCTGATGGTCCCTTGCAACCTACATTGCCTCGCCGGGTGATCAACTTGCACAAAGTCTACTCTGTGCCCCTGCCCGTCTCTCCTGGTTTGTATTTGTACCGGGCTTTCCCGTTCTGGCACTGGTAATTCCAGTAGCTGGCAAAAAAAGGAAGCCAGTGAGGAGGAAGACAGTGCGGCGGGAAAGTCCGTCTCCCGTAACCAAGCAATTTGCGCTTCTAATAAGGCTTGAGCCAGCCCAGATTGCTTCACTTGCTGGTCTATCACTTCAAACAACTGCTGGTAAGGCTTTTCCTGACAAGCGACGGGTAACTGCTTTTGTACTAAGGCCTCCAGTAGGAACAATTGAGGATCAAAGTATTCGTCCTGAAACCGAGTATCCCGAATCACGGCCTGGGTAAACACTTCTTTCTTGGAGTCTACGTAAGGATTGTCTTCCAGCTCCGGGAGGGTCAGTAAAGTAAGGTAGCTTACTTCAGCGGTTATTCCTTTGGTCGCTTTATCGTACTGGAGCTGCAGGCCGACCCGCAGTTCAGACTCACCCGGTTGCAGCTCATCCGGGAAAAGCGGCGTAGTTCTTGCTGCCCGTCCACCTTGCTCCCCCAGGTCCTGCTGAATCCATTCCAGTTTTAGCGGCTGCCCCGCTCGTAGGGTTTCCGCAACAGATTGTCCTTCGACGTGGCCGAGGCCAAGTAGTAGGTAACAGCAATAGCCCCACCACTTCCAGTTTAGCCTTTTTATGCCTTTGAAACCCATCAGTAATCAATTCGACTAAGGTCATTAAGTATGATTTCGGACATTAGCCCCGCAGGACGGACACTAAAATCCGAAATCACCACATTATCAAGCATCCTAACGGAGCAGGCTGCTTATTTCTCCATTGCCAGCAGTTTCCCGATCACTTTTTCCATCTCCTTGTCGTAGCCCTGAAAAACCTGCTGAATAAGGCCATCCTGGTCGATGAGTACGTACTGCGGGATAGCAAAGATGCGGAAGTACTCCCTTAGTTTTTTATCACCAAGAGCCTGGGGGAATGAAATACCTTTAAGGTCAAGCAAGCGTTCTGCACTATCCTGGCTTTTGGGGTCCATCAGCACGCCAATTACTGCCAGGCCTTCCTTGCCGTATTTATCTGCCAAAGCTTGCACCTTAGGCAGTGACTGTACGCAGGGGCCACACCACACCTCCCAGAAATCAAGGAGTAACAGCTTCGTTCCGGTAGGCCGTGTCGACAGCTCCCCTCCCGTGAAGGCAGTCAGCCTAAAGTCCTCCACCTGAGTATTCAAGAGGTCAAGGTGGATATCTTCCTCTAGGTCCTCCGTTACCATTTTGTAGCTGCTCAAGAAGTCTTTTTGGAAGGCCCCCTGATCCTCTTCCCGATTGATCTGCAGCGCAGTAATCGTCCGGGTCAGCACCTGCTTCTTACCTAGGCTTTCCTGTCGCCGAATTACTTTTACCGGTAGGAAAGAGGATTTATCCAGATACAACTTTTTCTCCCGCTTACGCACATCATATTCCTCTATGTCGGGGTAAGTGTAAAGCAAGACGTAAACCGTCTCTTCGACGATCAGTTCTGGCGAGACTTCAGGATCTTGGTAATTCATTAGCTCTGGTACCACCAACTGCCCTCCCGGCGAACCGGTGATGTAGTACTGCGGGTTTGCATTCAGTTCGTAGGTCTGCTTAACGTGATTGATTTGGAATTCGGACAATCCATCGTAAAGCGCTTCGTCCCCCACGTCTTTGGAGGCTTTGAACCGGAAACCGAAAAGGGAATCTGCGGTGTTGCGCATCATCGTGAGTTCCCCCGCGTGTTGCCAGACGGTTCCCCCCACAAAAGTATCTAGCTGCACTACCTGACAGTGTAGGGTCTCCAAGTCTACTAAGGCCGTTTGGTACTGCCGGACCACCTCGTCCACCGTTTGTGCCTGCACTAAAGCGAAGGGCAAAAAGCAAAGGAGCGAGATAAAACACTTAAAGCTTTTCATATGGCTGGTATTTTGCGTTAGAAGTTGGTCGCAATACTAGTAGCCACTCCTACTAGGTACAATGGCCACCGAACGGTTGGCGGGTTTGAGTGTACAATTAGCAGGGTTGACTGAAGCGCAAATAGGGCGCGGCCGCGGGTGCCAGGCTAGGTAAAACAGCAAGGTCCGAGTGAAGAGCATTGCACCTCACTAATTTCAGCAATTTCGCCTACAAACCAACTGTAACAAATTTCCTTCAACCTCCATTAAGCAGTAGTTACCAACCCTTATTGCCCCATGCGTTTGTCGCTCTTACTCTTGTTCGTATTTGGCCTTCTAACTTTCAGCCACGCCCAAATCACCATCGGCATCAAAGGCGGTGGCTCCATCGCCACCGTCAACGAAACCCCTACCCTAGCCAACATCACCCAGACTGGTAACATCAGCAATTTAACGGGAGGTGTTTTCTTTGAATTTGGCGATGGCTTCGCCGCTTTCCGCCCCGAGGTACTATTGCAGCGGCGGGGGTACGATTACTCCCTGGAAAACATCGACTCTACTTTCCTGGAACAGTTCAATTACCTCGACATTCCGATCACCCTACGCTTGCGACTCGGTAAGCCGAAGTTCCGCTTCTATTTAGAGGGAGGTGCCAGCCTGGGTTTTGTTCTCGACGGCATCCGGCGCGCTAGCGCCGACGGCAACACCGTCGAAACCGACCTACTCGCAGATGGACTTACGGGTAACAATGAAGGAGAAAGCAGGGGCTACGACCTAATGGGCATTATCGGAGGCGGCATCGAGCTCAAGCTCGGCCCCGGTCGCCTCAGCTTCGGCGGTCGCTACAACGTAGACCTTAATGACCTCTATGATTTTCAAGACAGCAGCGCACCACCCGACTGGCAGGAAGTCAAGTGGCGGAGTTTTGATTTTACGGTGGGGTATGGGTTGACCTTGGATTTCTTTTAGCTAAGACTGAAGCACCTTATTCTTATGCGAAGTAAATATGCAATTAGCTTTCGCAAGCTTCCTTTACGTCCCGACTATTT
>JBCDGT010000309.1:0-5090 GCA_038750915.1 Bacteroidota bacterium | reverse complement strand
CGAGCGGTGGATTGATTTTGCGTAGTCGGAGTTTGACGGAGCTAACACTATCGAACTGATTGAGAATTCGGTTCCCCATCCGGTAGGCTAATGCTTCCAGTAACTGGGTGGGTTTTTTCATCTCCGCCTGGAGGAGATAGTAGATGGTGGCATAGTTGACGGTACCTCCCAAGTCGTCGTCTTGGGCGGCTCCGGTAATGGAGGCTTCTACTTCTACGTCGATGCTGAATTCATTCCCCATCAAGTGTTCTTCTTCGTAGAACCCATGGGGGGCGTGAAAGCGTACGTCTTCTAGTCCGATTTTGGCGGTCATACCGCTAAGGTAGTGGGTAGCGGGTAGTAGCCAGCGAGTAGTAGGCAGGAATTAGGCGTTAGGGCCCTAAATTTTTTCTAACAGCGCCTTTGCTTTCGTATAAGAGGGATGATTTTCATTCTTTACGATGGCTTCCAAATCTTCTTTAGCTGCTGATACTTTTCCCTGCCCAAGCCGGGCTAAGGCTAGGTAGTAACTGGATTCTGGAGCTAGATTAAATTCGCTGGCTGCCAACGTTACAAACTGGGCTTCGGCCGCTGCGAATTCCTCTATGGCCAAATAGGATTGGCCTAGGTAAAACTTACCGACTGAAGAGGCGGGTAAGTCGAGGAAGGCAGCAGATGCCGCCTGGAAATCACCAGCTTCGTAGGCTAAGAAAGCCGCTTCTTCCGGGGAATTATTGGGACTGCCCCGCTCGAGTTGGTAAGCAATATTGGGATAGGGCTCGAAATTGGCCATGGCCAACTGGGCACCGCTGTTTCCTCCGTTAACCGGTTGGAGCGCCCACCACCCTACGGCCAGCAGCAAGAGCAGGCTGGCGGCAATGGCTAACCAGCGATTGCGACTTAAGCGGGGCTTTAGTTTAGTTACTTTAGCTTCTTGGGGGGCACCAGCGGCCGGGGCCGCGGATGTTTTTTTTGAAGAGATACTCTCTTCTAACTGCTGCAACCTTGCTTTCAGTGCCCGATCTTCGGCCAATTCAATGGCCGCCAGGGCCAACTCGGTATCAGCCAGGTCGTTACTCAGCTCGGCATTACGGCTGACCTCTTCCTCAAATTCTCGGCGGCCTTGTGCACTGGCGCGGTTTAAGAGGTAATCGTCAATACGGTTTTGTTTGTTATCACTGCTCATTACTGCCCGAATTATACTAAGCCTGCAAATGCTAAGACTGGGGGGTTAATATTTTTTTCAACTGGTCGAGGCAACGCATTTTTTTGATACGCGTCGCTCCGGGAGAGCTTAAATTCAGGGTACTTTGGATGCTTTCTATAGGGTAGCGATGGTAGTAAAACAAGGTGAGTACCTGCTGGCAGGTGTCGCCCAGCTTCGCCAAGCCATCGGCTAAAAGGGCCTTGCGGTGGTCGTCCTCGATCCGGTTAAGAAGGCTAAGGTCGAGTTCTCCGCTCGGGTCATTGCCCAGGCCGATCCCAGCATCGGGGTCGGAAGGGATTTCTCGGTGGCGCTGTTGGTTGCGGCGATAGACCAACCGCTTGCCAATGGCGAAGAGGTAGGTGCGGATACCACAGGTCAGCTCGGTCAGCCTTTCGCTGACGATGTTCTTATAGAAAGCAATGACGGCATCCTGGAAACAGTCGGCCGCGTCGTCTTCCGTCGCATAAAGCTGTCGCTGGGCGTAGGTCAAAAAGGCGTCTCGGTGTTGGCGGTAGAGCTCATCGAGGAGCTCATGCCGGCCGGCCTTTATCGCTTCAAACAGCTCAGCATCAGTAGTTGGTGTGTCCTGCACTTGGGGCATGAGTTAATGTCGTTGCCCAAATGTAGCGCTTTCAGCCACCAATTTGTTGTTACTCGTGTAGTAACAATGCTTTATGACGGTTACACGCCTCCCGTTACGGGTCACATAGCTTTTTTTTCAATTTTATTTATAACCATAGTTAGGGCGCGGAGGGCATTGAAAATTTTTCATTGAACAAGTAACATTTAGAATTTGGTTTGTACCCAAATGGGTTAGTAGGTGCGGAAAATGTCCAATGTTAAATTTTAAATCAAGATTTTCAATTCTATTTGGGCGCAAGCGCAGGTACATAGAATGTTCGTGCCGATAGCAGTAACAAGGCCGGTTGCTCTGCTCTTTGAAAACTATCTTTGCACCCGCGGCCGCGCCCGCAACCAGTCGCGAATCAAGTGCGTTACTCTTTTATGGTCAAAATAGCTGACATAGAACTGGGGGAATTTCCCCTCCTGCTGGCTCCGATGGAGGACGTTAGTGATCCTCCCTTCCGCGCCCTTTGCAAAGCACAGGGATGTGATATGATGTACACCGAGTTCATCAGTGTGGAAGGGTTGATCCGCGACGCCAGTAAGAGTGTGGAGAAACTGGACATTTACGATTATGAGCGCCCAATTGGGATCCAAATCTTCGGGGCTAACCTCGACAGTATGGTCATGGCTGCCGATATCGTTGAGCGCGCACAGCCGGAGTTGCTCGACATCAACTTCGGCTGCCCGGTCAAAAAGGTAACTTGTAAAGGCGCCGGTGCGGGTATTCTACAGGATATCCCCAAAATGGTGAAGCTGACGAAGGCCATCGTCGATCGTACCAGCTTACCCGTTACGGTGAAAACCCGTTTGGGCTGGGATGACAAAACCAAGTACATCGAAGAAGTTGCGGAACGGCTACAAGACGTCGGGATTAAAGCGCTCAGTATTCACGGCCGCACCCGCCAGCAGATGTATAAAGGGGAGGCAGATTGGACGCTGATCGGGCGGATTAAAGACAATCCCCGAATCACTATGCCTATTTTCGGTAATGGGGACATTGACTCTCCCAAAAAGGCTGAATCCTACCGGAATCGCTACGGTGTCGATGGCATCATGATCGGACGGGCGGCCATTGGCAACCCCTGGATCTTTCGGGAAATTAAGCACTACTTCGCTACTGGCGAGCTGCTCCCACCTCCCTCCATTGATGAGCGTGTGGACGCCGCCCGTAAGCACTTGCGCCATAGTTTAGAGTGGAAGGGACCAAAACTTGGCGTACTGGAAATGCGCCGCCACTACACCAATTACTTCCGGGGCATGCCCGGGGTGAAAGAATACCGCAAGGCCCTCGTGAGCGAATACGAACCAGAAACGCTTTACAATACGCTGGAAGAAATGCGGGAAGTGTACGCAGACGCCGTGGTGCAATTATGATCAACAAATTACTAGGAGCCCTACTGACCAAAAGGAACGTCGACCTCCAGGTCGACAAAGGGAAGTTCTTAATACTCTATTGCCTCCTTCTCGCGGGCTCCCTATCCGCCCAGGGTACCCGAATTGGCGGCACCCGGAACACGGAAATAGAAATCGAAAATTGTGCCCGGATTAATACGAAATTGACGGAATTTGGCCCGGCCATTTATAAAGACGAACTTGTTTTCCTGGCCCGGCCCAAACGGGGGGCAATCGACCCGGTGAGTCGGCAAACTTACTTCAAGCTGTTTCGGGCTTCTCTCTCCGCCGATGGGGTCCCTGGTTACCCGAAGCGATTTAGTGTGGAGTTAAACTCCAACTACAACGAAGGTCCAGTATCCTTCACCCAGGATGATCGGGTTATCTACTTCACCCGCACCCAATTGCGGGATGGAGCTACGATCGAAGATGGCAGCGGAACGGCCAATCTGGGCATCTACTCCGCCTACCGCGCCCAGTACGACTGGGCGGACATCCGGGCTTTGCCCTTTAACGGTAAAGATTTCAGCAACCAGCACCCGAGTCTTAGCCCGGACGGCCGCCGCATCTTTTTCGCTAGTAACCGCAGTGGTGGCTATGGCGGATATGACCTTTACTTCGCCGATTATCGGGACGGTCGCTGGAGCGAAGCCATTAACCTCGGCCCCGAAATCAATACGGAAGGTAACGAAGCTTTTCCCTATATCCATCCCAATGGCCGCCTATTCTTCGCCAGTGATGGCCACGGAGGCTTAGGCGGTTACGATCTGTACTTGATGGACTTGAGCCAGCGCCGCTGGGGGAAGCTAATCAACCTGCCTGCACCCATTAACTCGCTGGCGGACGACGTGGGTATCTCACTGGATAAAGAAGGAAGGCGTGGCTACATCGTTAGCAACCGGGAAGGTGGTAAAGGCAAAGACGACATTTACTTACTCAAGTTCTCCCGTGGCTTTGCCTCCCTCCAAGGACCAGATATCGACGGAGCGGCACTGACGGTGTACGACGGTAGCAACAGCCGCCGGATTGCCGGTGCAGAAGTATGGTTGGCTGAAGTAGATGCAGTGGGGCGGTTGCCGGCCAGTTTTTACTCCTTCCGCCTTGAGGAAAAACCTACTGGCCGTTTGCTCAGACCAATGGTGAAACCTCTTGGAATGCTACAGGTTCCCGCTCGGCGTACGGACCGAGAGGGGAGCGTCCGCCTCGAGTTGGCCGTAGGGAAAACCTATGAAGTCAGCATCAGCAAGCCCGGCTATTCGCCGGAAACCCTCCGCTTCGTCTTTACCGCCGAAGGCCCTAGTCGACCGCTGGACCTTATTCTGCAGCCCACCAATTGCACCCTGCTATCGGGGCGCATTACCGATAACCAGGGAAGCGGAACCGGAAAGATTCCACTTCAGTTTCGCCCCCAAAATTGCCCTGCGGCTAGGGTGACGACTATGACGGATCTAGCTGGCTACTACCAAGTTTGCCTGCCAACTGATTGCGATTACCTCGCCTCTGCCGGTCGGCCCGGATTCGAGATGGTAACGCAACAGCTGACTTCCATCCAACTACAAAATCGGGAGCATCCGCACCTGGATTTTCAATTACGACCGGAAGGGATGGTGGCACGACGTGGGACGGAGGCGGACGAAGGCATACTGCCCCTTCCAGGAATTAGCTTTTACGGAAAGACCGCCATCTTACAAGAAGCGCTATCGAGCGATGTGGATTTGCTGGAAACCCTTTTGCGCCAACGCCTTGATCTCCGTCTCTTGCTAGTCGTTCATACTGACGGTCCGGAGGCAATAGAGACGCTGCAAAACCTAGGGCAACAACGAGGGGAGGCCATTCGCCAGGCACTGCTGCGCCGCGGCATTGCCGCGGAGCGACTGCACACGGT
>JBCDGT010000308.1:0-5109 GCA_038750915.1 Bacteroidota bacterium | reverse complement strand
GGCCGTTGAGCCAGTATACGAGTAAAAGAATAGCGAAAGACAATGCAAATAAGATCAGAGAATAGGCATTTGCCGCACCGTAATTGAGGGCTTCGACCTCATCGTAAATAGCAATGGAGGCTACTCGGGTCCGACCGGGAATATTCCCCCCGATCATCAGTACTACGCCGAATTCGCCGATAGTGTGGGCAAAAGTGAGTACGGTGCCGGTTAGGAGAGGGCCTTTGCTGTTGGGTAGCAGCACGTAGCGAAGGGTTGACCAGCGCCCCTTACCCATCAGGGCCGCCGCTTCAGTCAAGGAGGATGGTAAGCCGGCCAAACCAGCCTGCAAGGGTTGTACCATAAAGGGCAGACTGTAGATCACACTGGCCAGCACCAGTCCCCCAAAGGAAAACACCAGCCGTAGGCCCAGCCATTCGTCCAGCCAGCTGCCGAACGCATTATTGGGGCTAAAGGCTAGTAGAAAGTAGAAACCCAAAACCGTAGGAGGTAAGACCAATGGCATACTCACTAGGGTTTCGATTACGGGTTTTAACCGATTTCTTGTGTAGGCCAACCAGTACGCTAAGGGCAAGCCGACCACCAGCAGTACTGCGGTAGTGATCAGCGCCAATTGGAAGGTTAGGAGCAGGGGTTGCCAATTCATTTACGGGGGTAAATATCCGAAATTGTACGGTGCTGATAACTGGTTTTAATCTGGCAGTAAATAACCGAATTCAGCCAGAATCTCTTTTCCTTTCTTTGAGACGAGAAAGTTCAAGAAGGCTTCGCCAGAAGGATGTTTTTTTTGCCCCTTGTGGTCGATGACCACGGCGCTCTGGGCGATGGGGGCGTAAGACTTTTCGTCGACTATTATCCAGGATTTATAGCGTTCCATAGCGGGTGCCATGACTACCGATACGGCGGTAAAGCCTACTTCGGCCGCTTGGGCGGTGACGAACTGATTGGCCTGCGCCACGCTCTCTCCAAAAACCAGCTTGGGGGCAATGGAATCGTAAAGTTCCTGCTGCCGCAGGGCGGCTACCGCCGCCTGCCCGTAAGGAGCGGTGATGGGATTAGGGATAGCAATGGACCGAATACGCGGGGCGGTAAGCCCGGCTAAAGTCGGCTGGAAATCGGGAAGCGTAGACCATAGGGCCAGCCGTCCGTAGGCGTAGGTGACCGGAGGGCCGAGGGTCAATTGCTTGGCGTGGAGGCTGGCGGGGTACTTTTCGTCGGCGGCCAGAAAGACATCAAAGGGAGCACCTTCACTAATCTGAGCGGTGAGTTTTCCACTCGAGGCAAAAACCAGCTCGCAGTCGATCCCCGTCTCGGCGGTAAAGCTGGCCGTAAGGGCCCGAAGGGCGTACTGGAGGTTGGCCGCTCCGGCAATGGTGAGGCTGTCATCCGTGGGCGTTTGGCACGAAAAAATTCCCGTAACGATTACCACTAAAATGAGTAGCTTGTTTAGCCAGCGCTCGGGCGCAATAGACCAAAGCCCCCGACGCGGGGCGTCGAGGGCTTTGGTATTAGTAGTTGTTGGCCGCTGAGCCATTATTACTTAGCGTCTACTGCGTCGGCGGCCTCTTCGATGTTGTGGTCGACAAGAATCCGGTTGCAGTGCTCACAGATCATCACCCGCTTACGCTGGCTGATTTCTAGCTGCTGCTGCGGGGGGATGGCGTTGAAGCAACCACCACAGGCGTTCCGCTCTACGGTCACCACGGCCAGGCCGTTGCGATAGGTACGACGGATTTTGTCGTAGCCACGCAGCAAGCGCTCGGAAATCTCCTTACGCTGCTTGTCACTCTGGCGGCGGAGTTTCTTTTCGTCTTTCTCCGTCTTGGTGATAATAGCTTTGAGTTCCTCCTGCTTTACGGCCAGGAGTTCTTTTTTCGCAGCTTGCTTTTCGAGCGTCATGTCGAGGGCAGCCTGCTTGGTGTCCAGCTCGCGGGCGGAAGAGCCGGCTTTCTTGTCGGAGAGCTGAATTTCCAAGCGCTGCATTTCGGTCTCTTTCATCAGGGCCTCATACTCCCGGTTGTTCTTCACGTTGTTCATCTGGTCCTCGTAGCGCATGATGAGCTGCTCGGATTCCTTGATGTTGGCATCGTGGCGGCTGATCTCCAGCTTGAGGTCTTTTACCTGGCCTTCCAGGCGATTGATGCGGGTCGTGAGACCGGCGATCTCGTCCTCCAGATCGGAAACCTCCATGGGGAGTTCACCCTTCAGGATTTCGATTTCGTCAATCTTACTATCAATCTGCTGCAAGAGATAAAGCTCGCGCATTCTTTCTTCTACCGTCTTTTCGGTTGCTACTGCCATGCGTCGGGGGGATATATTTTAGCGTTTTATCAGGGGCTCTACACGAAATAACGAACTGGGTTGGTATTTCGCTCCGTGCAAAGGACCGCAAAGGTAGGGAATTTCTTAGTTAACAACTCCGCAAGTAATTGAGTTGTAAACTGTTCGCTTTCGTAATGCCCAATGTCGCAGATCACGATTTGTCCGTCCGCGTCGAAAAATTCGTGGTACTTGTAGTCCGAAGTGACGAATACCTGTGCCCCTACTGCCTTGGCCTGACCCAAAAGAAAGCCACCGGAGCCGCCGCACAAAGCAACAGTTTTCACCGTTTTACCAAATAGTTCGGTGTGCTTAACTACGCTGCTGACCATCTTTTCTTTGAGCAAGACTAGGAAATCCGTTTCGGCTAGCGGTTGGGGTAGTTCTCCGACCATCCCGGAGCCAATCGTTCCTTCCTCGTTCTTTGGGCCCAGCAGGCGTAGGTTAATCAAACCCAACCGTTGGGCAATCCGTTCGTTGACGCCTTGGAAGCGCACGTTGTCGAGATTGGTGTGGATGGCGTAAATGGCTACGTCCTCTTTGATGGCCTTGATGACGGTCCGTTCTACGTAGTTGCTACCGTTGAACCGCTTCAAGCCCCGAAAGACGATCGGGTGGTGGGCAACCACCAGGTTGCAGCCCCGTGCTTTGGCTTCTTCAATGATGGTTTCGGTGCAGTCGAGGCTGGTCAGCACCCCCGTCACTTCCGTGGTAGGATCACCCACAATGAGCCCGGCGTTGTCGTAGCTCTCTTGGAGATGGCTCGGGGCGATGGATTCGAGGTAAGTGGTGATGTTGTGGATGGTCATGGACACGCGGCAACATGGTGAGGGGCGAAGATAAGGCGTTGTGGAGGGAGGACAGCTAGCCTTTTTAATTCACTAATTCCTTATTCTTTTGCTTCTTCATTTACTAGGCGCGGCCGCAGGTGCTGTGATCTTTCGCTGAGCGAGGAGCAAGGGAAAGTTTTCAGAATAAAAGCATTAGCGGCCTTGGCTTTTGTTAAGTGCTTTCGGCGAGCTTTCTCCAAGGAAGTGTTAATTGATTAATTAGGATGCCTTCAATTTTTCCGCTTGCGAATCAGTAAAGGAAAATTATCAGCCCTATGTTAGACTGAACACACCAGTAGCGTAAGTTTGGAGCAGTTCTTTTCCGCTCTTAGCGCAAGTACCCGGAAAGGAGGAATACTTTGCGGGTATAGTGTATAAAATTAATGTATTTAATGCTTGGGTTTGGAGGCCTATTTGCTGGCTTTTGGGGGGGAGTGGTGAAAGCCGAACACTTCTATCAATAGCGTTCACCCTCCATAGTGACCACAAGTTTACCGGATGAGAAAACCGCAGTAAAATCAATACCCTAAATACCCAGCGCCTGTCCGCCACCGACCTGAATGGTCTCCGCCGTTAGGAAGGCTGCGTCTTTACTGGCTAGGAAGGAGACCACACCAGCCACGTCCTCCGGCTGACCGAGGCGGCCCAGCATTATATTGTTTGCCCAGGAAGCGAACACCTCCGGCTTGGTCGACTTGATTTGCTGGTGGAAAGGCGTGTCAATCGTGCCAGGAGACACGGCATTCACCCGGATACCGTATTCGGCCAGGTCCTTCGCCAGGGCGCGGGTGATCGTCTGCACCCCTGCCTTCGAGGTGCCGTAGATACCTGCTCCGGGGCCACCGGCGTTCCACGCAGCGTTGGAGGTGTAGTTGATGATGGTCGGGTGGTCGCCCTTTTTCAGGAATGGAATTGCTGCCCGGGAGGCGAAGAAAACGGAGTCGAGGTTGAGGGCCATCACCTTGCGGTAGAATTCGGTGGTCATCTCTTCGAAGCGGGAGCGACCGCCCAGACCGCCGGCATTATTGATCAGGACGTCTATTTTACCGTACTTCTCCCCAACGGCGGTTACGTTTTTGGTTACTGCGTCTTCATCCGTCACGTCAAAACCCAGGTATTCGGCGTCGATGCCCTCGGCCCTGAGCTCAGCGACTCGCTCGGCGCCTCTATTGTTCCGAATGCCGTTCAGTACTACAGAAAAACCATCTTTTCCGAGTCGTTTAGCTACTTCAAAGCCAATACCTCCAGTGGCACCGGTAACGATGGCTACTTTGTTATTCGTTGTACTCATTATTCTTTTTGTTAAAAGTCTTTTATGTTATTGCTTTGGTGGTGGAGCGTTCTTATACGCCCTTGTCGGTATTGACCACTCTGATCAATTCTTCGGTCAGTATATTCAACACTAAAGTTGAAGCTCTTGTGGAGGAAGGCGACTGAAGTCGACTCAGTGTAAGGAATTGCCTGATGAACTTTAGGTCGTTCACTATCCCTAAGAAAAAGGATTTGGCATTTTAAGATTAGTCTAAGCCTGGATCTAGCCGCTTGTTAACCGGCTATGTCGAAACCAGTTAGGGATGAGATCCGACGCTTTAAAAGTGCCCTTGATTTTGATTTAGTGTTCTACTGAACTCCATAACGTCCATTCTACGGCTTACGCCAAAGCGCTCCGCCAGTTTACGTTCAGCAGGTAGCCGGTCTCCGGGCGAAATTTGCCCTGTGGAGATCAAATGTCTGATTTGGCGTATGATCTTATCGACCGGGCTCTCCATTTTTATTTCCTGATAGTTGTCTAGCATATTGAGAGGTATACTTCTTATGATGGGCCAAATATAGGGCAGGGTAATTGGTTGACCAAGTTTGGTCAACCAATTTGTGCATTTATTCTATTACTCGCTAAATACCTAATAATAAGGCACTTTGTATCCGTGCACTGTTTATTTACTAATAAGCTCCTACGTTT
>JBCDGT010000307.1:0-5118 GCA_038750915.1 Bacteroidota bacterium | reverse complement strand
TACCCTCACCACCTTAAAGCCAGGGTGGGTAGCAAAAAACGGTGCTTGTAAGTAGCGGCCGGAAAGGCCGTAGCCGATAAGGCCAACCTGAAGTTGCCGCATCTTTCGTGGTTAAGTGTGTGGGTAAAGTAATAAGGATCCGTTGAAAAGGCTAAGAAAATGGGTTTTGATCAGAAGATGTGTAGGAGATAATTTATTTTGAATTCAAAATTCACTATGTTTGGGCTTACTAACCCACTTCTTACCTTTTTCTAGGCATTTGCTAAGTGGGTAGTACAATACTATCTACTACACACCATCTGGCTTAAGTTTTAATCATGTTACGATTCCTCCTACTATTCTTACTTCTCCCTTGTTTTGCTTTCAGCCAAGCGACCATTGACGGTGAACTCAAAAAATGGCATAAAATCACCGTTACGGTAGATGGGCCTAAAACCCAGGAGTGGGCAAAATACAATCCTTTCCTGCACTATCGTATGGATGTTACCTTCCGCCACGATTCCGTAACCTACGTTGTTCCCGGTTATTTCGCTGCTGATGGAAACGCCGGCGAGACCAGTGCTACCGGTGGTAATAAATGGCGAGCCCACCTGGCCCCTGACTTTACCGGAGAGTGGAGCTACACCGTTAGTTTCCGTCAAGGTAGTAATGCTGCCGTCAGTGACAATCCAATGGCAGGAAAAACGGTAAAAGGGCCGGATGGACTAAGCGGCACCTTCACCATAGCGGCAACGGATAAATCTGGCCGAGATCTTCGCGGCAAAGGGCGCTTATTGTTTCACGGCCGCCAGTACCCCGTATGGGCGGAGACCGGAGAATACTTCTATAAGGTCGGGGTCGACGCTCCAGAAAACCTTCTATCCTACGCCGACTTCGACGGCACCTTCAAAGACGATGGGTACAAAGACAATCTCGTCAAAACCTGGTCTGCCCATCTTTCCGACTGGAAAGCAGGAGACCCGAGTTGGAAAGATGGTAAGGGGAAAGCCCTGATTGGTGGCATCAATTACCTGGCTAGTGAAGGGCTCAACGCCTTCAGCTTCCTTACCCTGAATATTTCAGGGGATGATGAAAACGTCTTTCCATACGTCAGCCACGATAACTACGAGCGCATGGACGTCTCAAAGCTCGATCATTGGGAGATCGTCTTCGCCCACGGCGAGCGCATGGGGATGTTCCTCCACTTTAAAATGGCGGAAGTCGAAAATCAGGGCTTACTGGATGGTGGCGACCTCGGCTACCAACGCAAATTGTATTACCGGGAGTTAGTCGCCCGCTTCGGCCACCATATGGCCCTCAACTGGAACGTGGGGGAAGAAAATGGCTTATGGATGGGCAATCACCCCACCCCCTGGCAAACAACTACCCAGCGGCTGGCCATGGCCCGGTGGTTCTACGAAAATGACCCTTATCGCCACCACGTAGTGATTCATAATGGCCAAGCCTTCTACGATCTATTGGGGCCCGAGAGTCGTTATTCAGGACTTTCCCTCCAGACCAACAGGCCTGATTTCCGTAATGTCTATCCCGCAACACGCAGATGGCTGGGTCTTGCTAAGCAAGCTAGGGTTAAATGGGCCGTAGCCGTCGATGAACCAGGAGATGCACAACACAGCTTAGTCCCCGACGAAGATGATCCCGATCACGACAACGCCCGCCAGAATGCGCTCTGGGGAAGCCTCATGGCCGGGGCTTGGGGCACCGAGTGGTACTTCGGCTACAAGCACGCCCACTCCGACCTCAGTTGTGAAGACTGGCGCAGCCGCGACCTTTTCTGGGACCAGTGCAATCACCTACTCCGTTTCGTTCGCGAAAACGAATTGCCATTACCTGAAATGCAGCCAATGAATGACCTCAGTTCCAGCACCCAAGACTGGGTGTTAGCTAAGGAAGGAGATACCTATTTAGTTCTCTTAAAAATGGGTGAGAAGCCAGCCAATATGCTCAAAGTCCCGGAAGGAACTTACACCAGCTATTGGCTCAATCCACGTGACGGAAAATTCACTGGCCGTTCCGGTCGCCACACGGGAACAGAAATTAAAGTAGGGGCTCCGCCCAGCGAACCGGAGAAAGACTGGGTGTTATTTGTACGTAAAGGAGACCGCTGATCGGGCACCGCAGTAAACTTTCGGCAGCCGCCAGGTGTCCACTAGCGATACCGTTTACTGATTTTAGCCTATGTCTACTCGTACCCGCGCTCAAGAATCCCGCACCGCCGTTCAACGTCTTTACATTGCGATGCGCCACCTCTTGATTCGTGGCAGCTACAAACCTGGCGGGATGAGCGGTAAAACCCTGATGGATAATCTGATGGTGTTGCGGCCGGAAATCTACGGTTCCATCGCGGAGGAGGAGAGGGTAGAACTCAACGGACTCCACTACGTCTTTAACCGGCTCCCCCAGGGCATCGAAGAGTGTCGCTTCCTCAAATTGATCTCCCGCGAAGGATACGAAAACAGCCACTTCGACCCCATCATTGCACCTGCGCGCCGCCGCAGTGCTTATCGAATCGATGACAACGAAATGTACATCGAAATGACCCGGGGCCGCAGTGACATCTACGACATTCTCACCCACTTAACTTTTCTGTACGCAGAAGCCAATAAAATTTACGCCAACAGCCTCGATAGTAAGGGGCGCCCCAAAAGGGAATGGGCCCTACTGGAGGACATTGTACGACAAGAAGATCAGGGGCAAGACATCAAATTAGAGACGGCTTATACTTATTTGAGTACGCTGCTTGGCCGCACCTACGATGAGGTCGTGGCCGCTTGCAAGCGCTTCGCCAACGAAGCAAAAACCAACTCGCTTTTCCACATAACTTACTGGCTCGGGCAACTGGCCAAATTGGAAATGGAAAAAGAAGAGGATCGTGAAATTAGCTTCAGCAGTACCTTAAGAGAGAAAACCGGCCACCATTACTTCGGAGAGCAGTGGGCGAAAAATATTAAGTCCGTTCTTTTGGAACGTAAGCTGATCGAGCGACCACTCCACGTCATCAGTGCTAATCTGCACAGTGTCGCCAATAGTATTTTCGGTGCCGCAGCCTTGCGCAAAAAGTTGAAAGACCACGATGGCCTATTCGACTTTGCCCGCGCCATGAGCCAAACAGAGCATAAGCACCTACGACCGGAAGTCTTCAAACTGGCCCGTAAGAATGGCCTGATCGAAATTGCCGATACCAGTGGGACGAACCTAGGGGTACAACTATTCGACACCGCCCAGTTTGACCCGAAAGTCATTGCCCCCGAGCTAAACTTCGCTCCGGCCAAAAACCCAGACATGGCCCCCGTCATCCTCGTGATGGACTATGCCTTCGGAGAGCAAGCCTATGAGGCAATGGACGAACTGCTGCGCCCCTACCACTGCCCCGACACTGGCCGGGTGTACGATATGCCCGTCGAGAGCATCAACATCATGGGCAAAGCCGGTATTCTTGAGGGGCAAAAGGGAGATATTATGGTTCCCGACGCACACATCTTCGAAGGTACCGCCGACAATTACCCCTTCAAGAACACCTTCACCGGAGCCGATTTCGAAGGGGAGGGGCTGGGGGTGTACAGTGGTCCGATGGTAACGGTACTTGGCACCAGCCTGCAGAACATCCCTATTCTCGATTATTTCCTTACCAGCAGTTGGAAAGCCGCTGGATTGGAAATGGAAGGGGCGCACTATCAAAAGGCCATTCAAGCGGCCACCCATATTCGGAAGTCTGTCTCCACCAACCTGCAACTCCGCTACGCCTATTACGCCAGCGATAATCCACTCCTGACCGGCCATACCCTCGCCAGCGGGCCACTTGGCGTAGACGGGGTAAAACCAGTCTACCTGGTTACCGTAAGGATTTTGGAGGGAATTTTTGGAAGCTAAGTTCTAGGGAGCTAGGACGCACTGCGTGCTGCTAGGAACTGGGGAGCTAGGACGTAACAAGATGCTCCTAGGAGGCCAAAGGCCGTCCAGTTCCTAGCTCCTAGCCCCCTAATAAACACCATTGGTGTTACGAATTTTCCCACCCGTCAGTAGGTTAAAGAAGCGCATGAAACCATCCATTGGTTGGAGGGCATCCCAGTGTGCAATAATTTGCCCGTCTTTTATTCGCCAAGTATCCATAATGTTGAGCCCTTTACCGTCATCTCCCCGATGCTTGGCGTTTATCGTAGCGTGGGAGTGAAAAATAACGAAATCACCATCCGCGTAAATGTGCTTAACATCATAGGTGTAATCGGGGTACCTGTTCGCAAAGCCCTTTACGTATTCAATCAAGGCGTCCATACCATCAGAAATATTTCGGTTGTGCTGGACGTAGGCTTGATTGCCAAAATTTTCAGCGACATAGTTAAAGTCGTGATCGTTCATTAAGTGCTGGACAAAATCAATGATCAGCTTTACATTTTTGACTTCTTGGTCAGACCAGTTCTCTCTTTTAAGGGAGTCGAATTTTACCCGTAACGTATTCATTTGATGTCAGAATTTATTCACAATTTAACTCACTTGCTTTTTGCAAGTAAGCAAATTTACAAAACAACTTGCAAACTGCAAGCGTTACTCCAGAAAAATCATGAGATCAGACTGCCCAATTAGTTTCGCGTTGGATTACTTTGGTGACAAATGGACGCTTTTGATCATTCGTGACCTCATTTTTGATCGCAAAAAATTCTATTCTGACTTCCTTAACTCTAAAGAAGGAATAGCCACCAACATCCTCTCCAACCGATTGAAGAAGCTGGAAAGTAATGGCATAATTGAATCGAAGGTCTACGAAAAACTTAAGACCAAGAAAGAGTATTCCCTTACCCCAAAAGGCAAAACCCTCGTTCCGGTATTAGTAGAAATGATCTTATGGTCGGCACAGTACAATGGTGACTTAGCCATTCCTCAGGAGTTTCTCCACAAGGCAAAAACCGGGAAGGACCAGTTGGTTGCAGCAATTACCGCAAGACTAGACACTTGATCTAAAACCTTTCACTTGTCAACAAAAAAACACCCCCAGTAAGCTCTCCCGGACGATATCGCTTACCAAAAGCTTATGCCGTTTGATTCAAGGTAAAGGAAAAGACTAATAGTGAATACTAGTTTCTAGTTGTACTGACAACTTAACTTGGGTGCATCTCGGCAAGC
>JBCDGT010000306.1:0-5147 GCA_038750915.1 Bacteroidota bacterium | reverse complement strand
CCACTCATGTCTACCATTAGGACGTCCAGCCCCATAACGAAGTCGATGTTGAGCCGGAATACGAGTACGTCGATACCAAGATGGAAATCGTTAACCATGCCGAAGGCAAATCCAGATTCGAAGTCAAGATTTTGCCCCGGAGCTGCTTCCATTTGGTCCGGGAGGCTTAACATGGGGTCATCGTTAAATACGTTGCGAATGATCTGTGGCTTGGGTGGTAAGGCTACGGGTAACTGGCTTCCCATCATGAAGTAGCCATAGATGCCAGCGTTGACGCCGAGTATTTTTGCATCTAAGCCGAGCTCCACCTTAAAGCGATGCGGGTCGGTAGCGTAATCGTAAGTGAGCGGATCTGCGTCCCAGTCCCAGCGACCGAGATAGAAGTGCCAGTTGTTCGGACTGTAGTAACACTCTAGTGGGATATCAATTTTCAGAAAGTTGGCAATATTGGCTTTCAGGCCACCCGCAAAGCGGTATTCTTGTTCTTGAAAAGCCATATCCAACGCAGCAAAGCCGGTGATTAGGGCACTACCGTCCCGGTTGGCCATATTCTGCATCACGTAGGCATTACCACGCATCCACATCTTGGTCAGGCCATAGCTATCACTAAATTCCATACCAAAATTGAGGTCGGCATTGAGGGCTTTAGCCCCAGTGATCAGTCCAAAAATGGCTTTTGCCGAAAACCCTAAGGTGCCCTGTTTGGGGGTATAGGTAGCTCCACTTCCCCATTCTCCGAGTTCTGGAATATTGGAATTTCCCATTTCGTCAGCCCCATCGACCAACGGAGCATCATTGATGGTCCAGGCCTGGAGGGTGTCAGCACCACTGCCACCGCGTTCCATGTTCATCCAGAAACCACCGCCCAGCCCGTGGAGGGCAAGGCCGGAAGGCCCTAAAGGAATGCCAGGAAAACGAACTTCTGCATCAATGGCGAAGTAGCGATATTCCGGCATCTTGCCGACCATTAGCATCAACTCG
Source organism: Bacteroidota bacterium (assembly GCA_038750915.1). GTDB lineage: Bacteria > Bacteroidota > Bacteroidia > Chitinophagales > Saprospiraceae > Neolewinella. Next base: position 4,166 of record JBCDGT010000306.1, on the reverse strand, counting down.
GCGGCAATATTTAAGTCGGGAATTTCTACTTCCACGGCGCCCGCAAAGCCGTTGCCGTAATCTTCGTGTTCTTTGAAAAAATCTACCTGCCCGTCAAGGGTGAAAACACCCGCGTCGGCATCAACGTCAATACTATTGAGCTGGGTGCCTAGGTAATTAAATTTTTGACCACCCCAACCGGCGCTAATGGTGAAACTGGTGTTTCCACTAAAGCCATTTTGACCCATTTCGGTCAGAATTAAGCCCAAATCAAAGGTCAAGTTAGCCTGCTGATTCTCAAACTCGACACCGATATCATTCAGTTGTAGTGGAAAGTTGGCTAAACTACCCTGGCCGACGTTCTCCAGGTCTAAACCGAAGGTGCCGTTGAGTTGGGGTGGCCCACCGCCCCCAAGAACGGTAAAGTCCTGGAAATCAACACCAGGGAGTGAAAAATTTTGGACGTTAGAATTTTCTGCCTCCTCTTCGCTAAAGCCGATGTTGAGACTACCGTGGAGGGTGGCTAAAGGAGGCTCTCCGCTATTAATGGTGACCGAAGAATTGGGCAATAGATTCATCTGAGCAAACCACATGTCCACCTCCAGCGGCTCCCCAAGGGTGACCTCCAGACTGTAGTTGCCGCCTTCCCCAATGGGGTCATGGAAGGCAATACTGGTTTCACTGATGGGGATCTTGATGGCTCCCCCAAAGGCGGCTCCCGCTACGCTACTGCCCCGGATGTCTAAGCCTAGATGGTTAATGGCAATCGGCCAGCCGCCCACTTCCCCTCCATCCGCAAAGGGTAGTAGGTTGTCGTCCGTGATGTCGATGTCCATCCATAAACCCTGGCGATCAAGAATGACGTTTTGGAGCTCGACTTCCACTTCGAATTCTTCGGGGAAGGAGACCTTGAAATCAGGAATGTGGACGCCTTGCCAAAGGTCCTCGTTACCTGCTTCTGGATGGGCATCAGGAAGGGAAAATTGAGGAGTAGAGTCGGTGGAGGAATGGTCGAAAACAATGCTGGCGTTTGGCGCAATTTCAAGGCCGAAACCTTCGAGTCCAGGTACCTCCCAGGCCTCCTGGTTGAGGGTGGCCGCGGCCGTCCAATCCTGGTAATCTTCGACGCTGGCCGTAAAGCTGGCGGTAAGCGCTGGCCCTTCCGTAGGGATGACGGACTGATCAAAAGTAAGTTTTGCGTTCACTTCTAAGGAAGAAATACCTTCTTCACTCCAGCTCAGCGTAGTCCCGTCTTCCCCGCCGTGAAAAGTGAGATCAACGGCATCAGAAAGGGCAAAAGTCTGGTCCTCTCCTAACCATAGGTCTCCGCCTTGGCCCAGATTTCCTTGACCCAGGCAAATGCCCTTACCGACAAAAAGTAAGCGCCGATCGCCAATGGCTTCGGGGAGTTCTACTGCGGCAAAAAGGGACATTTTAGCCCCTAACGGGGTGAATTCTAAACCCGTTAACAGCAGGTTCATTCCGTTACCTTCAAGTCCTACGGGGAGGTTGGCGGCTGGCTGGATGCTATTCAAGCCCGTCTCCCACCACTGATCATTACTCTCGACGTGATCAAGAATTTGGCCAGCCAGTGTTTCACCCAAATCAGTTGGATCAAATTCTCCATTACCGAGGTCACTTAAAAGGCTATTAGGAATCAGGTTGCTGCCATCGGTGGCTTGAATAACGTCATTACCGTCGTAGGCTTGTAATTGGGTGTTTACGTCCAGACCAGTAAAACTTACGTTGATATAGGCGTTGAAGGCGGGGAGAAGGATACGCCCAGCTCCAGCAATGGGTGATTGGCCGCCACCACTCAGAATCTCCATTTCGTAATCCCCCACCGTAATGGTAGCACCCGGGCCAAGGTTACCCTGGTAAGGCGTATTTCCTGGAAGCGCTAAGGGAGGGCAATCATACTCATAGTTAACGGGTTGCTGTTGTGGCCCCGAAACGTCTTTATCGTCAATAACTACCACACTGTTATCCTTATTTGGAGGGCTTAAATCTTGATCCAACTGGATCTGATCAAGGTCAATTTGACCAAGCTTGATCACGGGTTTGTAGTGAAAGGTATGTACCTGACTGCGCCCTCCTTGGGCAAAGAGTAAGCTACCGTTGGGGTCATAGGCCGTTACTTGTACGGCGTAGTTGCGTCCGGGGATTAGGAGAGGGAACCCTAGATCGTAGACTAGATTATTGACGATCAAATCGTCAACTTCAAAAAGAGGACGGACTCCCGCCTCTAGAATAGCGTCCGCAGGGTTGAAAAGGCCCAACTCTGATAGATCATACAAAGCAAAACGATAGCGTACTCTTCCGGGAATACCGGTAGTTGACCAGAGGAAAGTTAAGAACTGGGGCTCGAGGGGCGTTACCCCTAGTTGATCCGCTGGCCAAATAATGAGGGGCGGCTCGTGCTGCTGGATGAAGAAAACGTCACACCCAAAATTATTACTAAGTGGCTGATCAGTGTTGAAGTCACGTGCCTCTACACAAAGGGTATAATTTCCTTCTGGAATAGTTTCGGAAGCATAGAGCCGGTCAAAACTGATCCCCTCCAGTAAAACATCTCCTTCGGTTGGCGTGCCGAAAATGGCCCTTAGGTCCCGGTAGTTTAATTGGATGGTCTCACCGGCAGATAGTAGGATAGGGGTTAGGGGCTGGAAGCTTGGCTTAAAAGCGGCACTTATTCCCCGGTCGGAGGTTAGGGTAGGGACTAACTTGACTTCCTGCGGAACCGTAGTTTGGTTCGTAAGCAATACTTGAATGTCAGCGTTAAACTCCAGGTAGGCGTCCCAATAGGCGGGTGGCGGGTCGGGAACGATAACCGCCACCCTTACACTTTGGGCGCGGGCGCAGGTGCTGTAAAAAAGGAAAAGTAGTAGGGTAAGCAGGCTGAGTTTAAATAGTTGCCAATGGGACAAGGATCTCATTACGGTAGGACTTGGGTGGTGGTGAATGTCTTTTTGTTCGCCACAAAACTCAGGCCGTTACTCCGTGGTAGACTGGGACATACCTCCCAATCAGCTCGGATTTTTCTCCCAAGCACCAAGTTTGGGAAGTATGTCCTAATGGCTGGGGAATTTGTCCCAATCCAGCTACTGATTTATTCCGCCTCTTGTTGTTTAGCCCTCTCTCGGTAGGCTGTAGGGGACTGTCCGTACCGCTCCCGGAACCGCCGTCCGAAGTATCCGGGATCACTGAAACCGCAATCAAAAGCAATAGTACTGATGTCTTCCCCTCCGTTTTTAAGCCGTTTAGCAGCGGTTTCCAAGCGGATTTGATTAATGAGTCGGTTAGCGGAAAGCCCTAGGATAGATTGTAGTTTGCGGTGAAGCTGGCTCTTACTCATCCCCACCGCTTTTTCCAGGTCACTTACGGTTAAGTCTGGATCATTTAATCGCTCGTGAATGGTTTCTTTTAGTGTCTTTAGAAAGGCTAATTCAGGACGTATTTGACCATCTTCTTCTTTGCTTTCAGAGACTTCATTACCATGAATCCGGGATTGTAATTGCGTCATTAATGCTTGCCGTAACCGTAATAGATTGCGTAGGCGAAGATGTAATTCTCGCTCCGCGTAGGGCTTAGTAAGGTAAGCGTCCGCTCCTCGTTCTAAACCTTCTAGTCGATGCTCTACGGCGGTTCGGGCGGTGAGTAAGAGGACGGGGATGTGGCTCGTACGTTGATCCATTTTAGTACGGGCGCAGAGCTGTAAGCCATTTAGCCCTGGCATCATGACGTCGCTGATGATTAAGTCTGGGGTAAGGCGAAGTGCGCTTTCCCAGCCGCTGTTACCGTCGTAGGTCACGACGGTACGATAGGTTGTTGCAAGGCTTTCGGCTAAATAGGCAGCAACGTCTCTGTCGTCTTCTACGATAAGTACGAGGGGAAGTTCTTCGGTGGCAAAGGAACCCTGAGACGAGGCCGTCGTTTGGATGGGCGCTAAAGGCGTTGCGGTAGGATTCTCAGGAGGCATCTCCGCGGACTCCATGTCCTCGGCCGGCAGATGGGGGATTTTTATGAAGAAAAGACTCCCCCCAAGATCAGAGGTTGTTACGCCGACTGTTCCGCCCAATAATTCGGTAAATTCTTTGACCAAAGCTAATCCCACTCCAGTGCCCCCTGCTTGTTCGCGGCCCAGTTGCACAAACCTATGGAATACCCTCTCCCGTTCGCTAGCGGGT
>JBCDGT010000305.1:0-5148 GCA_038750915.1 Bacteroidota bacterium | reverse complement strand
GGGTAACTGGACCGTCTACCGCCAATCCACTGCCACTATCAGTCGCCGTAGCAACTACTGGTGTGCCCATGGCAGGGGTAAAGGTGAGGGTCACGCCAGTAATATTGTCCAACTGAGCGGAGGCTGTTCCGGCGAGCAAAAAGAGCGCGCATAACAGCGTGTAAAACTTATTCATATAATTGGTTTTAAGGAAATTAGCGAATAATTGTGATGGGTTGGGTTTATTTTAGATGTGATAGGTGAATGTCATTAGGAAATTCCTTCCCAGGTCGTCGGCGAAGTAGCGGAGGCGATCGGTGTAGTTACGGTAGCTCACGTTAAATACGTTGCGCACTTCCAACCGAACATCAAATTTTTTCCACGCATTGGACCAGCTAAGGTTGGTCAATAGAAAAGCAGGTGGCGGGGGTAATAAGTCAAAATCACGGGCGTCTTCGCTAAAGCGGTTGATGCCCTGTTCTCCAGCAAAAATGAATTCTTCTACCGAAATTATCCGTGGGTGTTGAAACTGCTCAAAAGTATAGTCGAGGGAAAGCCGTAACTGTGCTTCGGGAAGCCAGGTAATTTTGGGCTTGTAGGTAAGATCATAAGACAGTTGTGGGGGCGGTTGCGCCGCAAAAAAATCGTTCCGTGAGATTTGTTTTGACCATAGGAAACTACCCTTTACGGCGGAAGTAAAGCGTTCTGAGTGAGTCAATTGACTACTAGCGTCGATCCCCCAAAGGAGAGCGTCGGTCTGGTCGTAGATAAAATAGACGAAAAAGCCGCGTGGCGTTCGAGTGAGGCCGGCTGGTTTAGAGTAAATGTAATTTTCAATGTAGTTGATGTAGCCGGTTAGTTCTAGTCGAAGTTTGTCGGTTTCTAGGTTATAGGTATTGATCCATTTATAGCCTTGCTCGGAGGGAACCTCTCGGTCAGTTTGGTCTAGAATTCCCTCACTGGTAGAGACAAGGTCGAAACGCTCATCAATCGTATACCGCCAAAGGCCATACTCGATAAAAAATGAATGTTGACCGAAGCGGTATAATTCAGCAACATCAGGTGCCCGCCAGGCGGTACCAAAATTACTACGAAAAGTACTGCGCTCACCGAGGGGGTACTGTAGTCCTAAGGTGCCCGATAGGTTACGGTATTCGATGAAATTCCGATAAATGGTATTATCGGGTTCTCGTCCAGTAATTATTGACTCAAATATGTCAAAGCGTAGTCCGGCTTCAATTTGGCCTTTGCCAACCGAGAGTGACTCAATTAAGTAGAAACCAAGGCGTTCCTCATCATAATTGGGGATGAAAGGGACAGTGTTGGTCCCCGGTTGGTTGTCGTTGGCTTTTTTCAGCCACTGGGCTCCAAATTTGCCCGAAAGTGCGCCAACATCGGGGTGGTTCCAGTCGAGGTCAATACTTTCAGTGCGGAGTTCTAAATCGATGTTGGGCGCGTCCCCCCGTCGAACACCAAATTCTTGCCTTTTGTTAACTTGGGAGCCGTACTGGATACGGAGTGAGTGCTGGTCGCCAACGTAACGGATACTACCTTTGTATAAGTCATGTTCCATCTCCTGGCGGGGCTGGACGATGTCGTAGCTAAACGGCATTGTCAACAGCGGAGGTTCAGCGGATAGCGCTCGGCGTAAATCGTCTAAGTTGCCAAATACCGATCCACTCAAAATACCTACCTCCTGTTCGAAGTGACTATAACTGGCTTCAATATCAATTTTAGCGAAAGGGTGGAAGCTTAATTCGCCGAAATAACCATTTTCATTTTTACCAGTGTTGGTCAGTTGATAGTCAGCAGCTTTAAGGTCCCCTTGTTTTGCCCAAGAGCCGCCCCCTAGGATGCTCCACCTTTTAAAGCCTTTACGCAATTCCACTGCTCCCTCACCGGCGCGGCCATTACTCCGGCCGTGTAGTCGTATTTTTCCCTGTAGGGGAGTAGATAGCTCGGCTTTTGCTGGACTGACTAGGACTACACCCCCCAGCGCGTCCGGCCCGAAACGGACGGTCGCTGCTCCTTTAACCACTTCGATGTTGTTGATCTGCGAAGGGTCAATTTCTGGAGCGTGATCTTCCCCCCAGTTCTGGAATTCGTGACGTAGACCGTTGTTGATCACCAGTACCCGGTTACTGTGTAGCCCATGAATGATCGGTTTGGCGATGTTTTGGCCTGTTTTCAACACTCCTACTCCCGCTATTTCACTAACGGCATCCCCAAAAGATTCAGAAGCAACAGCCTCCAGGTCTTTACCCGAAAGCTGGGCGCTAGTCGTAGACACTAAGCCACTACGTAGGGATGTCGCCTCTACGACGATACTTTCTAAAAGATACTCTTCTGGTGCAAGGAAAATCTCGAGGAAGGGGTGATGAAAATCGTGATGATGCTTGATTGATTTATACCCTAGATAGCTAAACACTAAATCGTACTCTTGTTCACAAAGAGACTTGAATTCGAACTGGCCATTGGCATCCGTAAGCAAGCCTTCTGAAGTCCCATCGAGTTGGACGCTTACAAAAGCTAGAGGTTCTTTAGTTTCAGCATCATACACTTTACCACTAATCTTATACGGACAGTCTGACTTTGTAGTTGGCTGCCCCCACAGAGTAGTAACTACCCAACTAAGGCAGACCAATAAAATGAACCGTAATTTCATAGTTATTAAGGGAGTTGCGGACCGGGTGGATGGCAAAGTTAAGATATTTTCCTATTATTGCAAGCGTGTTGCATTAATATGAAAAGAAGAAGCACCCCGTCTAAGAGAGCCGTGTTAGCTTTGCTTGCCCAAGCCGGTAAAGCAATGAGTGAGGATACGATTGAGGAAAAGCTTACCATCAAGATAAATCGAGCAACTATTTATAGAATTCTCAATCAATTTCTGGAAGATGGCATTGCTCATCGCATAATCGCCGAAGACGGAAAACAGTACTTTGCCGTTCTACCCAATCATGATGATGTCCATGCCGACCATCATTTTCATTTCCGCTGCCTCAAGTGCCAGACCATTGAGTGTTTACCAACTTCTGTAGACTTTAGCCTGCCGCAAGGATACCAAATTGAAAGCGCTAATTGCGTGCTTTCCGGAATTTGCCGTGAGTGTTCAACCTGAGGAGCATACCTATTTAGGAAATTCTTTTTCGTCTAGACACAGGTTGTTAAACCGTTTAACAGGGGTTAAAACCGTCCTAAACTGCGACAAAGTCCAGTGTTAAGGCCTGTACTCAGGGGTTCTTTAGGGCAAAAGTGGTTTAGTTATGCGGACTTCTCTAATGCTCCTCTTGGTTGTTATTCCTTTGTTTTATGTTTCTGCCCAAAGGGGGCGTGGTCCCGCACTGGATGGCGTTTGGGTGGAAGCACAGCGAGGTCGGTCTGGCCGGGTGATTTACCCTGAGCGCCCGAGAACAGTTTTATTCATGGAGAGTAACGGCTTCTTTGAAGAATTGCGTTACCGCGACTACCGGGCTACGCCCGATCGCCGCTACGCCGGTCGTTGGTCGGCGGATTATCGTACGGGGACCATGACGGTAACCCTTGGTGAGCGAGGGCAGGGTAGGGTTGGTGCTACCAATCGTGGGCGTACATATTTCCCTACTAGTCGTCGTAATGGCCAGCGCATTCGCTTCCGCATCGTGTACAGTGATCGGGATGAAATGGTACTGCGGGATCGGAGAACCAACCGAGAAAGAGTATTTCTTCGGGAGCGGCCAGGAAGAGGTTATTATCGCCGTTAAGCGTACCTTCGCGCTTCCAAAAATTTCTAAGCGAATGACCGAGGAAGGCAACGTACTCATTACCGTAGTTGACCGCGTGGGCGAGGCCCACGAACTGGAGGCCCCTACCGATATGAACATGAACCTTATGGAGGTTTGTAAGGCCTACGAATTGCCCGTCCAGGGCACTTGTGGCGGCATGGCCCTTTGCAGTACCTGTCACTGCTACGTACTCTCCGAGACGACCCTGCCCGAGATGGGCGAAGACGAAGAAGATATGCTTGATCAAGCCTTCTTCGTAGAAGACAATTCCCGCCTCGGTTGTCAGCTACGCATTACCCCCGAACTGGACGGCCTGAAGGTGCAACTCGCGCCCGAAGCAGAGGAATAATTCCCCGAATCCTAAATTAAACTTTTGTAATCCAAAAGTTGTCTGTATATTTGCAGCCCCTTAACGAAGGGTGTACTCAAAAAATTAACATCGCGGGGTGGAGCAGTTGGTAGCTCGTCGGGCTCAAGATTGTAACTTAAATGATCGTTTCGGCGGTCTTGGATTGTACCTACTTAACCAATCCTCTGGTATTTAACCAGTATTTAAGCTTGCTTGGGCTGCCATGTTGGAAACATCATGGTGAATTTCATCAAATTCGGGGAAGCCTTTAGTATGGTAATCCCGAGCCAAGTCCTGGTTCTGTAGGAAAGGTGTAGAGACTTAATGGTGAACACCGTAGTATTTATTTACCGGTGAAGAGAAAGTCCAGACCATCAAATTCGTCACAATACGGTGACGAGCGTAGCGAAAGCTATAGTGGTACGCATAACCCGAAGGTCACAGGTTCGAGTCCTGTCCCCGCTACAAGTTAAAGCCGTTGTCAACTTAGGTTGGCGACGGCTTTTTTTATGTAGGTTTTTCAACTCTTCTTGCCCTCCAAGCATTAGCAATACCAAACAAAGCAGCCCAATAAATGGCCACCGTAAAGTTTACCTTTGAAGACAAGAGCATCGCGCCGAAAACGGTCGAAAACGTCCCCGTGGACGTAAGCATTTTGGAGGTTACCGAGGACAACGATATCCACCTGAACCACAACTGTGGGGAAGTGTGCGCCTGTAGTACCTGCCACATCTACGTGAACAAAGGCGAAGACGCTTTAGAAGAAATCAGCGATAAGGAAGAAGACTTCATCGACCGAGCCATCAATCCCCGTATCGAAAGTCGCCTGGGGTGTCAAGCGGTTATTTTGGATGAAGACGCCGTCATCGAAGTAGAAATTCCCGACCAGCGCCAAATCATTGGCCATGAACATTAGAGCTTAGCATTTGGTAATTAGTAGTTAGTGCTTAGGTGCATCAATGAGCCTACGGACTAATTAGCCATTACCAGCTATCAACTACCAATCACTAACTACCAACTACTATACCGTGAGTTTTAAGGATTTTGACGATTTCCCCT
>JBCDGT010000304.1:0-5153 GCA_038750915.1 Bacteroidota bacterium | reverse complement strand
GTGATGGGCGAAGTAATCCAGAATTCCGCACCAGCGGTCTCGTCAATCGCCAATCTTCCCCTATCTTCCCGACATGACCACTCAAGATAAAATTGCGGCCCTGCGCCGGGCCATGCTGGAGCACCAAATCGACGCTTACATCGTACCAAGTACGGACCCCCATCAGAGTGAATACCCAGCCCCACGCTGGTCTTCGCGAGAGTGGTTAAGTGGCTTTACCGGCTCAGCTGGTACCTTGGTGGTCACCCTCCACGATGCGCGTTTATGGACGGACAGCCGTTATTTCCTCCAGGCGGGAAGCGAATTGGCCGGTTCTAGTATTGAACTAATGAAAGACCGTCAGCCTGATACCCCGAGTATTGAGGATTGGCTGGGTAGCACCCTGCTTTCTGGCCAGAACGTCGGTGCGGACAGTCGCGTCTTCAGTGTGATCAATGCCCGCCGTATGGAGAAAAAGCTGAAACGCCACGAACTCAACCTCCTGACCGACGAAGACCTCCTGCGCTACGTCTGGGAAGGCCGGCCGGCAGTACCGAATGCGCCCGTCTTCGAGCACAGCCCGGATTTTAGCGGAGAACCCTGGCAAGATCGGCTCCAACGACTTTCGGATTGGCTGGCGGAAAAGGGCCTGGACTACTACGTAGTTTCCGCCCTTGATGAAGTGGCCTGGCTACTCAATCTTCGGGGCAGCGACATTGCCCACAACCCGCTCTGCGTAGCTTACTTCGTAGCTGGCCGGAGGGGAGATCACGCCCTCTTCGCGGAGCGGCGCCCGGATTTTGTCCACTGGACCGAAAAAGTACCGGAAGGCCACCAACTTGAATGCTATCAATACGGGGATATCTCCACTTACCTGCGCCGCATCAACGCTATTGACGCCGACATTGGCCTCGACCCAGCCACCATTTCCGCCCGTCTTTACTTACACGCCGGAGAAAGCAAAACGGCGGAGCAGGCCAGTCCCATTCCTGGCTGGAAGGCCATCAAAAACGAGACGGCGCTGGAGCACCTGCGGCAGACCATGAAACACGACGCCATTGCCCTACTGCGCCTACGGCGCTGGCTAGACGGCGCCGTTGCCACGGGGGTCGATGAAAACACGGTTGCCGAGAAACTCACGGCCCTACGGGCCGAACAGCCCCACTACGTAACGGATAGCTTCCCGGCCATTACTGGCTATGCGGGCAACGGCGCCATTGTTCATTACCGCGCTCCGCAGGAAGGCTCTGCTCAACTACTCCCCCAAGGCTTGTTCCTACTGGATTCCGGCGGCCAGTACCACACCGGTACGACCGACATTACCCGTACTTTCCCCCTCGGCCCTACGACCGACGAAATGCGGGAAAACTTCACCCTCGTACTACAGGGACACATTAATTTGGCGATGGCCAAATTCCCCGTAGGCACCACTGGTGCGCAGTTGGACACCCTGGCTCGTAGCCCGCTTTGGCACCACCAGCGAGACTATGGGCATGGTACCGGGCACGGAGTCGGCTTCTTCCTCAACGTACACGAAGGCCCGATGGGGATCAACCAACACCCCAATACTCCCAAGGCACAGTACCCCCTGGCTGCGGGCATGATCCTCAGTAACGAGCCGGGCTACTACGCCGAAGAGGAGTACGGTATCCGGACTGAAAATCTAGTCGCTGTTCGTAAAGCTTCCCGGGAAGGTTGGTTGGAATTTGAAACCCTAACCCTCTTCCCCATCGAAAAATCCCTGATCATCGAAGGCATGCTCACCCGGGCGCAAGTCGACTGGATCAACGTTTACCACGCCAAGGTCCTCACCGCCGTAGGGCCGATGCTGGAAGGAGAAGAATTCGCTTGGTTGGAGGAAGCTTGTGCTGCCTTGTAATAAATTCAATCCAAGTACCAAGGCTCATTAATAGCCGGTTGGAGCAAGCGCTCAGCAGTACCCCCTTTTTCCATCAACTCCTTGGCCCAGCGGATTGGTTCGCTGGCGGGTTCGTTGCTCAGGTCGTAAGTACCGTGGTGCATGGGCCACCAGAATCTAGCGCCTACCTCCAAATATCCTTGGTAGGCTTCTGCGGGATTGGCGTGATTTTCCTGCATCATAAATTCCGGCTTGTAAGCACCGATACCCAGCATGGCTACGTCGATATTAGGAAACATCTCTCCGATCTCCTGCCAATAGGTCGTTTTGGCGGAATCCCCACCAAAGTAGGTGGTAAATACGGCTTGTTGTCCTTGCCCAACACCTGCGGCCGCGCCCAATTGCTCGATCATGAAGCTGCCCCAAAGTACGCGGTTGAAATCCGTCAGGCCACGACGACACCAGTGGCGGCTGGGTAAAAAGGTAATCCGTAGGCCGGTAGTAGGAAGATCGAAGACTTGGTACCATCCCGCTTCCTCGATCGGGGTATCCCCCACCCACTTACCGATGACGTTGGCTAGTTTGAGCGGGCAGAGAATTTTCTTAATCGGATTATTAGCTACAATTGCCGTAACACACTTTTCGTCGACGTGATCGCGGTGATCGTGGCTCAACAATAAATAGTCTACCCCCCGAATGTCTTCGTAACCAAAGGGTGGAAAGACCCGTCGTGGCACCAGCGGCATATTGGTAAGCTGTGGGTCCGTCAATAACCGAATACCATTGAATTGCATTAGGTAAGAAGCATGCCCTAGCCAGACGATCCAGTTCCGCGAACGATCCTCAAGGTACTGGGTATCCGGAGCTACGGAGGGTGTCCAATCGTCGGCCTTTTTTTCCTTCTGTTGGGGGTTGCGACTGAAGATCATCTTAAGTAGGGCGCTCCAATCCGGGCGAAAGGGATCGCGATCGTACTTAAACTCCGGCGCAATAAAGGGGTTGCCTTGCCACCCCGGTGGCGTCTGCGGATGAAAAGAAAGTGCTGAATTGTGGAGGTACTGCATAGCGATGCTACAACGCGCTAAGTCGCAGAAGGATCACCCTACAACTGCTCGATGAGTATCCCGTGGAGGGTTTCTGCGCCACGGAAGTAGTTCTTCAGCAGTATATTCTCATTGGGGCTGTGTTGGTTGTTGTCCGGATTAACGAGTGGGACGACCACCGCTGGGACATCGAGGATATTCACAAAAGGAGCAATGGGTACCGAGCCGCCCATCGTTCGGATGAGGATCGGTTTTTTGCCGAAGGTGCGTTGAAGGGCATTCTGCAGCCACGACCCCGTTGGGCCGTTCAGGTCGGTGCGAAAAGCACCGTAGCTGGTGCTCCCAGCGAAGCTGGCCAGGCGAGGGTAATTGGCGCGTTCTTCGTCCGTTGGCTCGCGGCCTTCGGGAATAAGAAAGTAGCCCTGGGCCTTCAGGTGGCCCCGGATCAACTCCAGTAGCCGGTCTCCATCGGATTCCTTGACGAGGCGTAAGTCGAGGTTGGCGACTGCCGTTGCGGGAATGATGGTACGGGCCGCTCGCCCTACCCAGCCGGAGCTCATGCCCCTTACGTTGAGGCTGGGGTACTGCAAAGCTTCCTGAAGATTCTGCCCAACCCCATCGGGTTGGCGAAAACCGATCTTCCGGTGGATCGCCGGCAAGTCGTCTGGCACCCCAGCCAGGAGGCGGCGGGTAGTCGCGTCCAATTCAATCCCATCGTAGTAACCAGGAATGGTTACCCGGCCGGCATCATTTTTCATCGATGCTAGCAACTGGGCTAAGCGCAAGGCCGGATTAGGGGCATAGTTTCCGTAGTGCCCACTGTGCTGAGAAAGTTTGGGGCCATAGACTGTCAACCGTGCCGTAGCAATACCGCGGGCACCGCCTACGATGGTTGGCTGATTGGTGATATGTACGGGCCCATCAAGGATGATGAGGTGGTCAGCGGCGAGGGCCTTCCGGTGGGTGGTCACCGCACCTGGCAGATCGGGGCTACTCGCCTCTTCCATCGGGTCAACAATAAACTTGACCGTGTAGTTAGGGCGCTGCGCGTTGGCCATCATGTGGTCCCAGGCCACCAAGAAAAGTAAGATTGGTGCTTTAGCGTCTGAGGTAGAGCGACCAAAAAGGCGTACGTCCGTTTCTTCTGGCAGTTGCGGAAGTGTAGCTACTTTCTGGTAGTCGATTGTACCATTGCTGAGGGCAGTCATCCGGCCGTATACGGGCTCGAACGGCGGCGACAAAATCCACTTCGAGCGGTCTACCGGTTGCCCGTCGACGTGGCCGTAGAACAGTACCGTTTCCGCGTCGGGTTGGGCGGCCTGATAGGTAAACAGCAGCAGATCGATACCGGCGTTCTCCAGGCGCTGGCCGACGAAGCCACGTTTACTAAACTCCCGCTCCAGCCACTGCAAGTTGGGTTCCAACTGCCCTTCGATCCGGGCGTCATTAGGTATCGACAAAAATTCTCGAAAGGTTCCTAGGCTGGCTTCCGTACGGTCCCGCAGACTCGTTTGGGCGCGGCCGCAGGTGCTGAGTAAGAGGATTAGGAGCAGGGGAAGGAAGTAGCGGATGGTCATGGGGGGTGAAGGTAATGCTAGGTTTTGTACACAAAAACAGACCTGTGTACATAAAATGGCGAAAAATGTACATAGCCTTAAATCTATGTACTAACCTGGTTCGCCAACACTGACGCCAGCGCCAATTAAAACTAGTAATGGAAGATGTTGAAAATAAAGGGATACTCCTAGAATTACTAACCGCAGCAATCGCCCCAGGCCAGGCCACCATTCCCGGCTCAATAAGTTGTTCAAGAAATTGACGCTAGTAAGGACTATGCGAAAAAAGGTGACTAGCCATACAAGTATGCATAGCCCTAATAACCAGTAATGTATTTCATCATTGAATAGCCTCCCTGACGTTAAGCCTATGAACATCAGGAACGGAAAGATCAGTAAGAGGCAATCAAAAAGAGTGCTCGATAAGTAAGTGATTATTCTCAAAAAGTAGTAGGTATTTATCCCACAAGTTCCTTAAAATGAAGTCTGCTTACTGTTATACACGACCCTGCACCTGCGGCCGCGCCCAAAACAAATCCCCCCAGCCAGCATTACCTTGCCGAAGTACCAACTAGGGCAAACGCATCAAAATTCTCTGCCCATAAATTGCTACCTCTCATCAGCTTTAATCCTATCTTCCAAGCACCAATTTGTTCATTTTTGTCATTCGCAACAAAAACGAACCAAAAAATGCTCGTCCTGCTCAAACTCGCTTCG
>JBCDGT010000303.1:0-5161 GCA_038750915.1 Bacteroidota bacterium | reverse complement strand
CTTGTCTGAACTTCCTTCTTTGGGCTTGGGATTAGCGCAATTCTTCTTCTTGCCCTGATTGAACTTATTCATGGTATTCTGAAGCCCGTGTGCGCAAAAACTTAGGGCCATATCCGCGGCAGTGTTGATGAGATCAGGCAAGCCTTCTCTTTCCTTTGTGTTCCACTCACCGAGCACATATTCAGCTTGTTGGCCGGGGTGAAAGTCACGGCCAATACCACAGCGCAGGCGGGCATAATTATTCCCTCCGGTGAGCTGATCGATGGATTTAAGTCCGTTGTGTCCCGCATCGGAGCCTTTTCCACGGAGGCGGAGTTGGGCAAAATCAAGGTGCAGGTCATCAACGATCACCAGTACCCTCTCTTTCGGTATTTTTTCCTTTTGCATCCAGTAGCGGACGGCTTTCCCACTCAAGTTCATGAAAGTATCCGGCTTGAGGAGTAGGAGTTGCTTGCCCCGGTGCTTGATCCGCGCCATATTTCCGTGGCTGACGCCTTTCCAGTCATCGCTCAGTTTTTCGAGCACTCGAAACCCCACGTTGTGACGGGTATTTTCGTACTTAGGCCCGGGGTTACCGAGGCCGACAAGGAGAAATTTCATGACGGTAGGATCTTCTGGTTCCGCCTCCTCGGAGGTAAATAATTTGCGCAGGAAGTTGAGCATAGCGCGAAGATAGTATCTGAAAAAGTGCGGGGCACGGCCGCGGGTACAAACAAGGGGGATAATAGCAATGCTGATCGGCAATAATCGTACTTCCTCTTAGTACCTTCGCGCCGATGCAGTTTCAACTTCACCATACCGACCCAAAATCGGACGCTCGTGCTGGCACCATCACCACCGATCATGGGGAAATCCAGACACCCATTTTCATGCCCGTCGGCACCCTAGGTACCGTCAAGGGGGTACACCAACGAGAGTTGCAAGAAGCCATTAAGGCGCAGATCATCCTAGGCAACACCTACCACCTCTATCTCCGCCCCGGCATGGAGACGATGGAAGCTGCCGGTGGGCTGCACAAATTCATGGGTTGGGCTGGCCCCATCCTGACCGATAGCGGTGGCTACCAGGTATTCAGCCTAGCCCACCGGCGTAAGATCACCGAAGAAGGAGCGACATTCGCCAGCCACATCGATGGCTCTAAACACCTCTTTAGCCCCGAAAGTAGCCTTGGGATTCAGCGAAGTATTGGCGGCGACATCATCATGGCCTTCGATGAGTGCCCCCCCTACCCCAGCGAAAGAAAGTACGCCGAAGACAGCATGCACCTCACCCACCGCTGGCTGGAGCGCTGTGTCACTTTTATGAAGCAAAGTGTACCTAAGTATGGCCATGACCAGGCGTTGTTTCCAATCGTACAGGGCAGCAGCTATGATGACCTACGACGGCAATCGGCTGAATTCATCACTAGCCAGGAGCAGCCCGGCAATGCCATTGGCGGACTTTCGGTTGGGGAGCCCACTGAGGATATGTACCGTATTAGTAAGCTCTGCTGCGACATCTTACCAAAAAACAAGCCCCGTTATTTGATGGGCGTCGGCACTCCTGCCAACATCATCGAATGCATCAGTCGGGGAGTGGACATGTTCGACTGTGTTCTGCCCAGCCGCAACGCCCGCCACGGCATGATCTATACCCGGGAAGGCATCATCAACATCAAGAACGCCAAATGGCGGAATGATTTTTCAAAAATCGACCTGGCCCCTGCGGCCGCGCCCACATCTCGCTTCCATACCCGTGCCTACCTTCATCACCTCTTCCGAGTGAACGAACTTGTGGGGCCTCAATTAGCGACGCTCCACAATCTTAGTTTTTACTTAGCGCTAGTGAAGGAAGCCCGAGAACATATACTTCAAGGCGATTTTGCCGCATGGCGAGATCGTATTTTACCCAGCCTCGAAAAGAAGCTGTAGCCAATTTAACGCTCGCCTTCTCTACGCTAAATCACTCATATTCTACCACCCTTCATTTAAGGAGCGAAACGAATTGCCCGTCGGTCCTACCTTAAGCTCGTTGCACTAAACGACTTATTTAATGAAGGCCCCCCAGCTATTCTTTATCAGCCTCTTTATTCTTCTCACCGCTTGTGGAACCACCGAGTCGACCCTGCGCACCACGGAAGACTTCAACTTCAACTGGCAGTTTCACCTTGGCGAAATGCTTGACGTAAACGCTACGGATGTAAGTTGGCAAGAAGTTCGGCTGCCCCACGACTGGAGCATCGAGCAGGGCTACCAAAAAGAAGGAACTGCCGCTAGTACGGGCTTTGTACCCGGAGGCATCGGGTACTACAAGAAAAGTTTCACCTTAGACGAAACGGAGAAAGGTAAAAGCGTTTGGGTAGAATTTGACGGCATCTTTTGCAACTCGAAAGTATGGATCAATGGCCATTCACTGGGCTTCCGCCCTAGCGGTTACAGCAGCTTCAGTTATGACTTGACCGAGCAATTAAAGTTCGGTGATCAGCCTAACGTCCTCCTCGTAAAAGCGGACCACTCCGTCTATGCCGACACCAGGTGGTACACGGGGTCAGGGATTTACCGGGATGTCCGCCTAGTAACTACTGCGCCCACCCATATTCCTCAGTGGGGCGTTAGGGTCACCACTCCGGAAGTCTCGACTGTGGAGGCGACCGTCGTGGTACAAACAAAGGTAAAAGCTCCATCTGCCGACACTGAAGTAAGCCTCGCTATTGTAGATGCAGAAGGTATAGAGGTAGCCACCCAAACCGCTACCGTGAGTACCAATGGGATGGCTCAATTTACCCTTGGTCTTCCATCTCCTAACTTGTGGGATACGGAAACGCCCCAACTCTATGCAGCGCGTACCACGGTACTAAATGGCGGTAAAGCCGTAGACGAAACCAGCACCACTTTCGGCATCCGAAGCATCCGTTTTGACGCGGATCAAGGTTTTCTTCTGAATGAGGAACGGGTAAAGCTAAAGGGCGTCAACCTGCACCACGACGTTGGTTGCCTTGGTGCCGCAGCCACCAAGGCAGCCTGGGAATACCGGGTACGCCAGCTCAAGTCCATTGGTGTCAATGCCATCCGCATGGCGCACAACCCGCACTCCACCGTACTGATGGAGGTTTGCGACGAAATGGGCATGCTCGTTATGGATGAGTTCTTTGATGAATGGCACCGCCCCAAAGGTAAGAGCGTTGTCTTCCTGGGAGACAATGCGGCCAAAGGCGACCTGGCAGCCGGCTACAGTGATTATTTCCTGGAATGGGCCGAACGCGACTTAAAGGATTTGATCCGCCGCGACTTCAACCATCCTTCCGTCATCATGTGGAGCATCGGTAACGAAATCGAGTGGACCTTCCCGAAGTATTCTGCCGCTTACTTCAAGATAAACCCCGGGATTGCGGGATACGGTGAGACACCGGTCTTCGACCCAGCCATTGTGAAACCGGTAGTGGACGAGGTCGTTGGCCCCAACGACTCCCTAGCCATTATTGCTGACCTGCTGACCAAGTGGGTAAAAGAGGAAGATACCACCCGGCCAACCATCTGTGGCAGTGTACGTCCATCCATTGCCCTAGCCACGGGCTACGGCACCTCCGTAGATATCCTTGGCCTTAATTACCGGCAACAATCTTACGATGCCGCTCACACTGCCTACCCGGACCTGAAAATACTCGGCTCCGAAAACTGGGGCGACTTTACCGAATGGCGCGAGGTTAACGAACGTGACTTCGTCGCCGGGATGTTTGCCTGGACGGGATTTGCCTACCTAGGAGAGGCAGGACCCTGGCCACGCAAAGGCCTGGAGATTTCCTTTTTCGATTATGCTGGTTTCAAAACGCCCCGTGGCCATTTCTTCGAATGTCTCTGGAAAGAAGCCCCCAAAGCCTACCTCGTAAGCACCCCCGCAGCGACTTCTGAATTTGCTTACGATGAAACGACGGGCTGGTCTTTCACGATGCAAAAGACGCCACCGCCCGTCTGGAGCGAACTACGCCGTTGGGAGTGGTACAAAGTCAACGAACACTGGAATTACGAAGACGATGAAGCTATCGTTGTTCAAGCCTATACTAATTGCCCGGAAGCCGAGCTTTTCCTCAACGGGCGGAGCCTCGGCAAACTGGCCTTAGCTGACTTTCCGGAAGACAACATCCTTAAGTGGTTGGTCCCGTATGAGTCAGGAGAGCTGGTGTTGAAGGGCTATCGGGAAGGTCAGGAAATCACGGAGTTCCGGCGGCAAACGTCGGGCCCACTCGCCAAAATCGTAGTAAGTCCCGACAAGACTACTTTACGCGCTGATCAATATGACTTAGCCCATCTCGCCGTCGCCCTTTATGATGAAAAGGGAGGTCGTATCCTGAACATGGATGAAGAAATCAGCTTCTCCGTCGAGGGGGCAGGGCAACTACTCGCAGTCGACAATGGCTGGGAGCAAAACGTATCTCCCCATAATCAAAACCGGGTACTTACGCACAACGGGCGGGCATTAGCCATTATTCGCTCAGGGGCTACGCCCGGAGAAACTATAGTAACGGCCAGCATTGGTGAAGTGGAGAGTGAACCGGTGGTGATACAGCAGGAGTAAGGCCGGTAAGGAGTGAAGTACATTGATCGTAGATACCCTAGTATTGGTCTTTGTGTTTCTGTAAATAGGTAACTACTATATTACCTTCCAGTAAATAACTGCACATGCCCTCCCGTCTGGAACGCCGCTATGCTCGCTTTACCGACGAACGCTTATTATCTCGTGCTAAGCGAATCGACCGGATGGCCGCAAGGGAGAAAGTAGTATTGTTGGAGGAGCTCTCTGCCCGACGATTGTCACCACTACCAGAAAAGGCGGAGGCAGAGACGCAGGAAAAGCTTCCACCGTTACAAAAAGAAAATACAAGTGCTAAACCATCCCGTCATCCAGCCATTGCGGAAGGCCCTGCGGCAAAATTTGCTAAGCATTACGCTCAGCAAAACAATCTGGTACTACAGCAGCTTGCAAGTAAAGCCGATAAACTCGTCCCCCCGGCTAGAAAAGCCTTGCGGGCAGAGCTAAAGTCGCGCAAACAAGACATAAATCTTCACTTCAGGAATAGAAAGGATCGCCTTGCCGATAATGACCCCATAGCCAATAAGGCTCAACGCCAGTCTTTTCCCGGCGCTATTAAAATTTTTCGCGAAAAGGAAGATTTCGAGGTTTTGGG
>JBCDGT010000302.1:0-5170 GCA_038750915.1 Bacteroidota bacterium | reverse complement strand
CGTGATTTTTGTCCTTCGCCCCCGTGCCAAAGGATTGCTTTGGTTTTTGTATTTCCAGCACAACAGTAATGTAGTTTCCTTAGGAAGGAAGACGATTGAAGTTATTTAAATACTGCTTTGGATCAATAGGCTTGAAACGCAAAATTGCAAAATTAGTATCTGCATTAAAGCATGATCGTGAATTCTATTGGTAACTATGCTTTATTTCAGTCACTATGAGCTGTGGCGCAATGCTCCTAGGCAATTGATTTACAGGAGCTTTCCGGTACTGATAGGTTCCCTTACTGTTTTTCAAATACTAGAACGTCTTCTTCATCATTAAACCTGATGGTACCCCTTGTTAATTTTTATCCCTACCACTAGACACACCCACAAAATTCTAGCTTCAAGGGTAGTAGTCGAGACGGCTTGAGACCGTTGCAAAACGGTTTCACAAAAAATAAGATAGACGTTGTCGCTTTCTACCAGCTTAAACGAAATCATCGTTCTTTAAAGGGTTCTTCAGAATCTCCTTCAACTCTAATCTTTCCGCTTCATCTAACAACTCTTTCTCTTTTCTGATCTCGTCTTTCAATTCTCTTTTTCGCTTCAATCGCTCTAGTTCTTTTTCTAGCTCGTCCTCTTCCCAATCAGCGTTAACACCAAGAATTTCCAGGTTCTCCGTCCCAAAGGCAGTCAGGTAATGAGCGGCCAAGCCAATCCCCCAGCTCAAGCCTACGATTATTACTGGGAGTAAATTACCGTTATTTTCAAAATACATAATGGCATATAGCATGCCGATGGTAAAAACATAAGCCAGTAAGTGATAAAAAAATCCCTTTTTCGCTTTCACTTTTTTACTGGCCTGTTCGTAAAGGTCTTCGTTTTCCATCTTGGTTTTTTGTTGACTTTTGAGTACTCTGCCGTAAAATAATTGCTTGTTTTGATACGCTTAAGGGTGCGCCTAATCACGGTGGTGGTGTTAGGGCCGTAACTAGTTACTTCAGCCAGCACTGGTAGCTGAGCTTATTGAAGTGATCTTTTGAGCGATGACAAATCTCCAACAATGTAGCCATAAATTTCGTCTTCTTAGATTGCGGTGAGCCACCAACGGCAACAATTGGAGTGATTAATCTTTGCTGTCAAATCCAAACGCTTTGCACCTGCGTCCGCGCCAAAAAATAGCTTCTTGAAACAAGGGCGCGAACGCAGGTGCCGTGGAAGGGAACAAGACGCCAAGTACTCAAAACAACTAACAATTGCTCAAATCACTGGCGATCCGCGGTCTATCCATTTAGATCAATCAATCAATTCCGCCAGCTCCGCTTTTTCAGTTTTCAGTTCTTTCAGGCGCTGGTACACATCCTGGCCAGGCACTTGATCGGCCCCGCGGACAATGCCGTACAGGTAACCTATCTGATCGATGAGCATAGGCTTCCGGTAAGTCCCTTTTGCCGTAACCAATGTTTTTTCTAAACGTTGGAGTTGGTCCAACTGCTTTTGTTGGTCCGCATTCAGCTCGGTCTCATTTTTCAGTTCCTTTTGCTTCTCTTTGATCCGTTCACTCATCTTTTTCACTTCCGAGAGCAGGGCTATAATTTCCAGCGCAGTGGACTCCTGCTGCTGCACATCAGCCAGGGTCACCCCGTTTGCCGCCACTTTGGGGTCGAGTTTCAGCGCAAAAGATTGCTCCATGGTCTTTCCATCAACCGTTAGCCGAACGGTATACGTGCCGGGGCTGACCATGGGCCCACCCGCGTACCTTCTGCGCTTAGCAGCATCCCAGCTTCCGTGGTGCCGCATATCCCACTGGAAACGGTGCAGCCCTGCCTTAGTGCCCAGGCGGCTGTTCAGGTTGTAGGCTACTTCGTTGGTCGCCATATCCCGCACTACCTCAGCGGCGAGGCTATCGGAACTTCCGCTCACCAGCGTACGCACCACTTTTCCGGAAGCATCCAGTATCTCCAACTTGAGCGGCTCTTTCACCTCATCTGGGAGGTAATACTCGATGTCAACGGCTGGCAAGCGGTACTCAACGTGCTCACTGCCACTGCGCGCCCGGTAACGGTAGCGAATGTGATCGCGAGGTTGAAACAAATGGGGCACCGAAGCCTCCAGTTGTTCTGCATTCTGGTGTAAGCTTGACAGATTGTCCATGATCCAAAACGAACGGCCCATAGTCGCCAGCACCAGGTCTTTGCGGTGCACCTTAATGTCGGTGATGGGCGTAACTGGCAGGTTGTTTTGAAAAGGCTGCCATTTTTTTCCGTCATCAAAAGAAATGAACATACCGAACTCAGTTCCGGCGTACAGCAAACCTGCGCGGTCAGGGTCTTCCCTTACCACCCTCACGGGGTAATCGGCAGGAATACCGTTCTCGCCGTCGGTCAGTAGCTCCCAGCTTTTGCCGTAGTTGGTCGTTTTGTAGATATAGGGCTTCCAGTCACCCAGTTGGTAACGCAAAGAAGTGAAATAGGCTTTTCCCGCTTGATGGGGCGAGGGCTCCACACAGTCGATCCGCCCACCTCCCGGAAGGTTCTTCGGAGTCACCTTATTCCAGTTAGCGCCGCCGTCACGAGTGACGTGAACCGGGCCGTCATTAGCCCCTACCCAGATCACTCCTTTCTCTACCACCGACTCACGGATCGAGTAGATCGTACTGTAAAACTCCTCCCCCGTAATATCACGGGTGATCGGTGCACCGGAGATCACCTGCTTATCTTCCTCAAAGGCCGTTAGGTCCGGAGAGATGATTTCCCAGGTCTTCCCCTCATCGATAGTCTTGTGGACAAACTGCGAAGTATGGTACACGATATCCGGATCATGGGGAGAAACGTGGATAGGTGACACCCGCTGGAAACGGAATTTCAATTCTTTGGGGTTGTGACCGTACATGTAGGCTGCACCAACGTCGTAGCTCTGCTCCTGCCCCGTTTTTTTGTTGTACACACTGAAGCGCCCCTTACAATTGGCGTATACGATATCCGAATTACCAGGTTTTGGTACAGCCGGCCCCGTTTCGCAACCACCGGTGTTCATCATCAGACCAATCGCTCCGGCCTGGTGCGCATAAGGAGGCTGACTAGGGACCGAAATGGTGGTATAGTTATCCTGCTGGCCCGCGTAGAGCCAGTAGGGGTACTGGTCGTCTACTTCCAGTGTGTAGAGTTCTGCCGTTGGTTGGTTCAGCTGGGTCGACCAGGTTTTTCCCCCGTTGTGGGTGACGTTGGCACCACCGTCGTTGGCCTGCACGAAAAGCTGCGGATTATCCGGATTGATCCACATATCGTGGTTGTCTCCGTGGGGCGGGCTAAGGCGGCCCCAGGTTTTACCCCCGTCGGTGGATTTTAAGTAGGGAGTCGCCATTACGTAAACCGTCTCCGTATCCTGGGGGTCTACATCAATATTGGAGTAGTAGAAGGGGCGGATTGTGAGGTTCCGGTCGGCCGAAACGTGGACAAAGCTTTCGCCCTGATCGTTCGATCGGTACAGCCCTCCCTTACCCTTAGGTGCTTCCACCAGGGCGTAGAGTAGGCTTGGGTTGGCCGGGCTGACGGCCAGGTCGATTTTACCAACGGTTCCAGCAGGTAGTCCTTGTTCCAGTTTCGTCCAGGTATCGCCGCCATCGATGGATTTGTAGACGCCTTGTTCTTCTCCCCCACTAATGATGGTCCAGGGTTTCCGTTCGGCTTGCCAGACGGTCGCGTAGATGATGTCCGGGTTGCTGGGCATGAACTCCAAATCCGCCGCACCGGTTTGCTCCGAAATAAACAAAACTTTTTCCCAGCTCTTACCGCCATCTTTGGTACGGAAAACACCTCGCTCTGGGTTGGGAGCAAAGGCATTTCCGATGGCTGCTACAAAAACGACGTTGTGATTGGTGGGGTGGATTTCGACGGCACCGATATGTCCGGTCTTGTCGAGACCGATGTGTTTCCAAGACTTTCCCGCATCGACGGATTTATACGCGCCTTTTCCCGTGATTACGTTAGAGCGCAGCCCGTCGGAACCCGTACCTACGTAGACGATGTTCGGGTCATTCTGCGCTACCCGGATCGCTCCGATCGATGGCGTAGAAAAGTAGTCGTCGGAGACGTTTTGCCAGCTCGTGCCATAGTCTTCCGTTTTCCAAACACCGCCTCCGGTAGCCCCCATATAAAAGGTACCGGGCTGGGTGCGTACGCCGGCTACGGCCGTGGCACGACCGCCGCGAGTAGGGCCTACGTTGCGGTATTCGAGGTGAGTTAACTCAATTTGGGCCGGTAATGCCATGACTGCCAAAAGGCAAAGTAGCAATAGTGTAATGTGTTTTTTCATTCGGTTGGATTTATAGTTGATCTATTTAAAATGGCCACCTCAATCAATGCGAACATGGCGAGTTCGACAAAAAGTACGATTTCAACATCTAAAACCCCCAATTTAGCAGGGAGTAGGCCCATTTTTGCTAGGATAAAAAGGACCAGCGTAAACATAGTCACTACTGGCATCAGTTTCGTTAGGCTTTCCTGCTTAAAAAAGCCTACCAAAATCATTGGCCCCATCATAGCAGTACCGGCAAAGCTTGTTCTGGCCAAGAGCACCAGGTGTTCGGAACTTACGACGGAGAAGATCAGCGCCAATAGCCCGAAGATGACAATAAAAATTCTGGTGACCTTTAAAGCCTTCTTGTCGTCCAATGAAAGTAAGGAACGAAACTCAGATCCAAGCGCAAAAATCTGCGAATCCGAAGTAGAAATAGCGGCAGCTATCAGTCCAATTAATCCCAAGGCAGCAACGCCAGATGCTTGATCACTAAGCAGGACCTTACCGATAAATTCTTGCGTGGTTGCTTCCGGATAGCGCACCGCTCCGTACATGCCCATGAACATGGTAGGCAGGATCACAAGAATAGCGAAAGTTCCCAGCCCCACGGCCATTTTATTAAGCGCCTTTTGGTCCTTCATGATAATAACCCGGGTAGAAATTTGTGGCTGGGTGAAAGGCAGCATGATGATGGCAATCGCCGAAATAATAAAAAACTGGCTCGTGAATAATCCCTTTGGCCCAGGAACAGCCAGCAAGGCCGCATTCACCTCCCCCACTTTTTCAAACATATTGGAAACATCACCAAAAGAACGCAGGCAGTTCCAACCAATGATCCAGACAACTACAAAGAGTACGATGCCTTGCAGCGTATCATTATACATGATGG
>JBCDGT010000301.1:0-5183 GCA_038750915.1 Bacteroidota bacterium | reverse complement strand
TCGCTCCAGCGGATAGCCGCCAGAGATTCAGGCTGCCGGCCATACTAAAGGAGACAACTCGTTCGAGGAGGTTTAGGGTGTTCAGCCAATGCCGCTCGGTGCCAACTACAACCGTGCGAGGTACGTCAAGAGTAAGGTCTTCTTCGCGGAAAAAGCCTTCTGGTTTTAATAGGATATCGTTTTTATAATAATTTTCCATTCGGTGGATATACTGATCCACCACTTGCTTGAACACTCGCTCAGAGCCAAACTCTAATTGTCCCGCAATGATAATTCTGTACTCTGACATGGCCCGTATGCTTAAAATCCCTTTATGAAAATGTTGTGTTGGTATGTAGTGTTGAAAAGGGTATAGAGTGCAAAAAGTTGCGATCACTTAAGCATTGCCAGAGGCAATTACATAATGAGCGACAGAAACCCTTGTCCGAATAAATCCGAACGATGGTAGTATAAAACCTCGATATAATTAGTAAATCGCCTGAAAAGCTGCTAATCAATTAGTTGTAATTGGAGCAGAAATACAAAAATGCAAAATTTTTCTTCAAAATCAAAGGATCTCCAATAATAAATTTTGCCTACTTGCTCCTACCTGTACTAAGACGCTTGGGAAATTTGGCTAGTGGTATTGTAGTACATAAAAAAGGCTGCTTCTCCGCAGGGAGAAGCAGCCTTTTTGGGCGGGATAAATAGTGAGAACTAGTTATCTTTTACCATTCGAGTTGGTTCAGAAGCTACTGGGACAACCACCCGGTTTTCGCGGAGGGTTTCTCCCACTGGGCGCTGCTCACCAAAGCCAATCATGCTGAGTTTGCTTTCCGCAGCACCTTTTTCCATAGAATACTTCTCGGCAGAAGTAGCACGGCGCTCAGAGAGGCCTTGGTTGTATTCATCGGAAGCGCGACGGTCAGCGTGACCTTCGTAGCGGATGCTGAACTCGGAAGCTCCGGGAAGTGCAAGGAAGCGATCGATTTCCTCGATGATGATACGGTCAGGGCGGTTGAGACGGCTACCATCCGTTGGGAAGTAGATGCGGTCAATAGCGATGGTACCGTTGGTACTATCTACACTGATGTGCTCAAATTCTTGACCATCAAGCAGTGCACTGTAACGAGCAATACGTTCTTGGAGATTTTCCGGGCGTTCCTTCGGTTCTGGGCAGCCATTGCGGGCGGCAACACCAGCCTCATCAGGGCATTCGTCTTCTTTGTCGATGATGCCATCACCATCGCGGTCAGGGCAGCCACCATTGGCAGCCGTACCGGGCTCCGCAGGGCAGTCATCATCACCGTCGGCAATACCATCGCCGTCACCATCGGGGCAACCCATCAGGGCGGCAACACCAGCTTCGGTAGGACACTTGTCGTCTTTATCGGCTACGCCGTCACCATCACCATCGGGGCAACCGGCAAGATCTTTCAGGCCAGCTTCGGTTGGGCAATCATCATCTTTATCGGCCACGCCGTCGCCGTCGCCATCAGGACAGCCCATGAGAGTAGCTAAACCAGCCACTTGTGGGCAGGCATCGTCTTTGTCGGCCACGCCATCACCATCGGTATCAGGGCAACCCATAGTGGATTCGGGGCCAGGCTCGGTTGGGCAAGCATCGTCCTCATCGAAAATGCCATCCTTATCTTGGTCGGGCTTACCAAAGCCAGTGGCGAAGCCTAGGGCAAACGTTGCGTAGGCATCGTCATTGGAAGGGTCTCCAGCCGCGGAAACACCATCAATAAGGTCAGCGCCCGTAATGCGGAGCATGGCGTCGAGGTTCAGGGAGGACTTAGGTGAAAGGTAGAGTTTAAGACCACCACCTATGGGGAAAACAACGCCACCGCTATCGTCCGCGTTAGCATTCATATCTTGGGTAATCGCGGTACTGGTCATACCATTAAAGGTGGTCTCCACATCGCCCCAAATACCGTACGCAATACCTGCGCCAAGGTAAGGGGATAATATTTTCTTAAATCCACCTTCCGTGGGGAAGCGCTTAGCTGCAAGAGGCTCGAACTCTAATACCAGGCCGGGCTCGATCACTGTGGTACTAGAAGTAAATCCACGATCAGGATTATCACCACCCTCGTCATCGCTGTCTAAGCTGGCAAGAATAAGGTGTCCACGAAGGGCAAAGGAGTTACCTAGGCGGCGGCGAATCAAGAGACCTCCACTAAAACCAGGTTCCTCGGTAATACCGGACATTTCGCCTCCAATTGAAGAGAGACCAAGCTGGACACCGAACTCCCAGGGGTATTGTTTACTACCCTGACTGTAGAGAGAGACACAGGTGAGCAGTGCAACGGTAAGAAGTAAATACTTTAACATTAGCGCTGAGTTTGACGTAAGAAGAAATTTAGGGTGATTTTCCGGGTTTTTATTCAATCCGGTAAACATATATACTATCGTAGCCAACCATGAAATGTTCGCAACGACTAAAGAACAAGACACAATTTTAGTGCTTAATATTCAATTATCCGTAATATTCTGGTTAACATTAGCATTCAAAGGGCATTTTTCTTGTTTTAAGGACAATTTCTTCTCATTTTCTACGGTGAAAGCGGAGTAAATGGTCTTTGACCGCCTCATTGTAGAGTTCAAGGCGCAAAGCACCTCGCTTGAAGAAGGGGGTGGGAAATAAGATTTTTATGGGGTTATGTACGTACCCATCCTCTCCAAAAAGGGAAAGTTGATGACGAAGTTTGGGGGGAAGACGGAAGCATTTTAGGTCCTTAGTATTTTGGGGAATAGGAACTTGGCCGTACCCTTGTTCTTGCAAAAAGGCCTTGACTAAGGCATAAGTGTTCTCAAGCTGGCCAGTGGCGAAGGTGATTCGGTAGCAGTAACCATCCGATACGCCTCCTTCCTGTTTTTCTCCCGACACGGGGAAGTTGTACCTTATTCCTTTCTTGCTCGTTGTAAGCGGCCTGGCATGAGCTTCCGGTTCTTCTAGCAGAGAAGACGGCCGGGCTAGTGGAGAACGATAATCAGCTATGAAAACCGGGCGACCGGCAAGCTTGGCAGTAACCTTTTGCTTCATTGTGTTTGCTTTTAAACAAAAATAAAACAAATAATCGAATCGCTAACTTCCTCCCCGCTGCACGAAATAGTCCCCTTAAGGGTGATGGCTGCCGCAAGTGGTCCACACGGTCGCTTGACTTTACCACATTTAGTAAGGATTTTTCAGGAGGCCGCCATGCGCAATACGACCCGCTTGGGCATTTCAAGCCCGGAATTAATCCGGACCCACAACAGTTCTTGGGTACTGCGGCGGCAAACAATTAATTGTTCCCGTTGGCCTACACTGGGAGAAAAGGTCAAAGTCATTACCGCACCCAGCGGTTTTACGCGCCAATTGCTGACCTACCGTGATTTCCATTTACTGGATGCAAGGGGAGCCACCATTGCCACGGCCGTTACCGAGTGGCTGCTGCTAGATTTGGAGCGTCGTCGCCCGCGGTCCATTCCAAGTCATATTGCTGCTCTGGAAGCGGACTTGGCACCCGCGTCCGCGCACTTAAAACGACCTGCGGGGAAAGTATTACCTCCTAGCCGAGCGCAGTTGCGGCGCACCGCAAAAGTCGCTTTCTACCAGCTCGATTTCAATAATCATCTCACCAATCCGGTTTTTCCCGAATTAATGTTGGAGCCATTGGGGGGCGATTTTCTAAGCGGCCATTTACCTACTAGCATCGACATCTCTTTCCAAAAAGAGGCCCGTTTTGGGGAAGAGTTAACCGCCATTGCCGCAGCGGACCCAAAAGGGTATCGCCACGCAATGCTGCGTGGAGAAGAGCTATTAGCGACTATGTGGACGGAGTGGAAGTTGCTAGAAAGTTAATGATAAATCTCATTACCACTAGTGCTTAAACCACATTTGTTGTCGGCATTGGAGCTTCTCCGCCTTATAGTTCACGCGCACTAAAGAAGTAATCGAGGGCCCGCTTACTGGCGTCTCCGGATTGATACCCGGCAGTGAAGTAGCGGGTACGCTGTTCGGAGGTGCCGTGGGTGAAACTATCGGGGACTACGTATCCTTGGCTCTGTTTCTGGATGGCATCGTCGCCGATCGCTGAAGCGGCGCGTAAACCTTCCTGGATATCACCTTCACTGAGCAGGTTGGAATAACGATCGGCGTAGTGGGCCCAGACCCCAGCTAGATAATCGGCTTGTAATTCGAGGCGAACGGACATGGCGTTCGCATCTTTTTTTCGCATGCGTCGGCGCGCTTGGCTTACTTGCTGGCTGTAGCCGAGTTGGTTTTGAATATGATGACCTACCTCGTGGGCGACCACGTAGGCCAACGCAAAATCACCGGGTGCGCGGAAGCGTTTTCGCAGCAGATCGGCGAAAGACAAATCAATATAGACCTTATTGTCGGCCGGGCAGTAGAAGGGGCCAGTGGCCGCGCTGGCAAAGCCACAGGCGGACTGGGTCTGGCCTTCAAAGACTACGACAATTGGCTCCTGGTAACGGCGATTGTATTCTTTTGGGAATATACTACCCCATAGTTTTTCCGTATCCCGTAGGGTTTTGGAGACGATTTGCATGTTTTCGGAATCATTCTCCAACGACTGGGCTGGAGCCGTATTCGTTGGTGCAGGAGCAGCTCCGCCGCTATTAGCGGCTTCAAGGTATTCGGAAGGGTCTCCGCCCAACAGCATCACGATAATAACAATGATTAAGGTGCCAAGTCCGAAACCACCTGCCGTACGGGTGCCACGGCTCATGCCACCGCCGCGCCGGCCCCGGCGATCGTCGATATTCTTACTTCCTTCTTTTCCTTCGAGTTTCATTGGAGTAGTTTTATTTCAATTTGAAAGGAGGGTAGACCTCCTGGTCTACAAATCGCTGCTTGCAAGGTACAGGTTGTAAGTCGGCTATTTAGTATCCTGAGCGGCAAACACCCGGCGGAGCAGTTCGCTGGTTCTGGCACTAATGTTTTGACGGATGTTTTCTTCTTCGAGCGCAACCTTAGTGAAAAGGCCTTCGAGGGCTCTTTGGGTAACGTGATCCGCCAAGTTGGTGTTAACGGGCTGGCGGGTGAGCGGGAAGTTGTTGTAGGCTGTGGCCGCGTCTTCCCAGACCTTTTGGGCCTCGAATTTATCGAGGGATGACGCAATCACCGGGCTGAACTCGTTGTAAAGCGCCTGGTAGGTAGTTCTTTGGAGGTAAGAGGTGGCGGCATTTCGATC
>JBCDGT010000300.1:0-5190 GCA_038750915.1 Bacteroidota bacterium | reverse complement strand
GTAGCCAATGCTGCGATTCTTGAAGACTGGCACGTGCAGCAAGCGCATACTGGCCTATCGTTAACCAAGGCAATTGTCATGGGTGGTAAAATCTCCGAACCTATAGGTCAGTTTTCCACCGGTGTACACTTTGCGACGAGTAGACAACCGGTAGTACCACGCATACAAGAATTGATGGTACACGGATACACCACTGGTATTGACATTAGAGGTAATATTCAAGCAGGAGGTTATCTGAGTAAGTTACAATTCCACCAAGTAAACCAAGTTATTTCACTACCGGCTACCTCACCGGTAATGCTGTCCTTCCCGGACGGAGCAGACTGGCTACTGCCCAGCCAGACCAGTAAGCATCATCACCAAAAAGAAAGCCTTCAGGCGGCAGAATTTTGTCATACGATGTCATCATCTGAGGCGATGATGGAACATTCCAACACCTCCTTAGCTGCTAAAAAAAAGGCTACGCCCCTTGAGCACCATGGGGCAGCAAATGACCATAAAGCCCACGTACACCAACACGCACCTCCTCCCAGCAAAATGGTACACCTGGTTCCCCCCAACCACCCATCTGGCATTACCAGCGACTCAAAAATTAACGACTGGAGCTTGGTACCTGAGAAACTAGTTGGAGACCTAAGCATCAGTACTGGCTTTGGCATGTCCGACCCCGTACACGAACACGACCATCCCTTGCATCAGCTCGGCCTAAGTAGTGGGGAAGTACAACATACTTACCTCCCGGAAGGGCAGGAGCATTCACTAATACTTGGTGTTGGTAAAATCTACTCCCTGCAAGTAGACTTCACCAAATTTTACGATCTAAGCCTCGAGTGGACCAGCACCACTGAAGCCCCGGTGTTAATCAAAATCCCCTACCCCCACGAGCACCCGCTGGTATTCCGATCCTTAGGGGCTAAACTTCCAAGGCTCACTTCTGTGGCGCAACTCCGGCAGGACAAACGCTCTGCTTGGTACTATG
This sequence comes from Bacteroidota bacterium, assembly GCA_038750915.1. Lineage (GTDB taxonomy): Bacteria > Bacteroidota > Bacteroidia > Chitinophagales > Saprospiraceae > Neolewinella. Next base: position 4,211 of record JBCDGT010000300.1, on the reverse strand, counting down.
ATGACGTAAAAAAAGAGGTATTCCTAGCACTCCGGGCGGGCAAGCACCCCATTGAAGTTATCCTGTATAGTGAAGAAGTGGAGGCCAGTATTTCCGCTCGTGAAGCTAGCGTCCCAGTCCGAGTCGCTACCGATGCTGCAACCGGCATGACCAATATCAGCTATCAATTAAGCGGTGAGCAGCCAGCAAAGCTTACCCTGACCGACATCTTCGGTATTCCTTATTCCAGCCATACTCCCCTGCCGAATGAGCGCGGTTGGGTAGACTTACAGCTTCCACCTTCCACTACCGCTCCCCCCCCCCAGTCCGGGTGGTATTTCCTGGAAGTTGATGGCGGCATGTTTAAAGGTCCGGTCACTTTCTAGATCAAGCATTAGTTCATTTTCCTATCCCATATTTCATTATCCCAAATTACATATCATGCAGTTCCCACAAGGCGCTATTTGCCTATTTCTTCTTAGTTGCACATTGTATATTTCCCAAGATATCTCTGCTCAGGAAGCTTGGTCAGCACCGGCCACTTGGCCGGGTGGGCAAGTCCCCCAAGCTGGTGAAATGGTCACCATTCCGGTCGGTAAAAAAATTACTCTAGACGTAAGTCCCCCCGCTCTGGCGGGCTTGTTAATCGAGGGAGAGCTGGTGGTGGCTGACCAGGATCTCCAACTCACCGCCCACTGGGTACTGGTCGAAGGCCTGTTCCAAATTGGCCGTGAAGACCGTCCCTTTAGTAAACAATTCACCCTCACCCTCAACGGACCCGACGAAGATTTCCGAGGTATGGGTGGCCGGTTTCTCGGTACCATCAACGGAGGAAGCCTCGAATTTCACGGTAGCTCCGCCAGTAAGAAGAGTTGGACCCAACTTGCCCAAAATGCCTTTTTGGGAGCCACTTCTTTGATGGTAGCCGAAAAGCCTACTAATTGGCGGGTAGGCGATGAGATCGCTCTCGCGCCTAGTGGTTACGATCCTTATGAAGCAGAACGGCTCACCATCACCGCCATTAACGAACGCCAAGTAAGTTTTACCCCCGCACTTAAGTATAACCACTGGGGAAAGCTGCAAGAGTACACCGGCAAAACAGTAGACGAGCGGGCTGAGGTAGGTTTACTAAGTCGCAACATCATCATTCAGGGGCCGGAAAACGGCCGCGCTGAACACTTCGGCGCGCACACGATGATTATGAGTGGCTCTGGGGCAATAAGACTAGAAGGCGTTGCCTTCCACCGCATGGGCCAGCCTGGCAGAGAAGCCCGCTATTCCTTTCACTGGCACTTAGCCGGAGATCGCAAAGGCGACTACATCAAACACTGTAGTGTTGTCGATGCCTTGCAAAGAGGTATAGTAGTACACGGCACGGATAACGTGCTAGTGGAAGAAAACGTCACCTTCAACGTGCAAAACCACGCCTTTATCCCCGCGGAAGATGGCAACGAAATGGGCAATCAATTCTATAATAACCTCGCCATCCTCACCCGCCGGGTAGACGAAGGCTTCTTTGCCTTCCCGGTAGAAGGGAAGGAGTCTAAGCTTAGTAATCAGGGGGAACAACGTCCGTCGGGGTTCTGGCTTAGAAATTTACACAACCCCCTCATTGGTAACCACGCCGCTGGAGCAGAACGGGGCAACGGTTTTTTCTTTGATGTACACGGTCGCCATCGAGATTTCAAGCATTTCGACGTTCTCCCCCAGCCCATTGTCTTTCAGGATAATGTAGCGCATTCCTGCTCCGTTCCGGGCGTCAATAATAATGCCGGCTCCAACGTGGCCATGTACGCCAAAGTCGGCCACGGCATGGGCTTATTCGTCGACAACTTCTTCATCAATGACGAAGACAACATTGAATTACACTTCGAGCGCTTCACGGCTTATAAAAATGCCATGTCAGGCATTTGGAATGAAGTGAAGCACATAAAATTCACCGACTTAGTGCTGGCCGATAATACCTCCGCTTTTCTCAGTGGTGAAGCCTTGATCGAGGATGCCCTCGTCATCGGCCAAACCGCCGACACCATCGGCGGCCGCAATCGCGTGCTTCGGCACGGCAACCAAAGAACGGGCTACTACACCGTCACCCAAGGGGGCAAAAAGAAGCCCCGTTTCAAAAACGCCACCTTCATCAATATGCACGAGGGCACCGAAAAAGAAGCCGCCGCCTTCATCGTAGATTACAAGCTTGATCTGCGGGAAAACTTTGTGGAAGGCATCCAGCTTCAAAATAGTCGGGCCGCCTGGATGGAGACCAGGGGCGCGCCCGGCCGTACTCCCAGTGGAGCCATGCTCTTCGATGCCGATGGGAGTCTTTCCGGTTATGACGAGCCCACCATGTTCCTGCACCCTACCTCTCCCCTAGTTCGACCAGACTGTGATTTCGTAGAAGAGTGGAATGCTTACCTCTGTCCCGCTGATCAGTTTATTAACATCAAGGTACCCCGCTGGAGCCGTGGCCCACGGTTCCGTTTCTATCTCGATCAGCCGGACGGCCAGCGCATTCACGACGGGGGCTTGAATACCCGCCTCACCAGGGCACGGGTCAAAGAGGAACTCACGGTAAGCTTTGATGAGGAAACTGGTCCGCTGGAAGCATACCGTATTGGGTTCTTTCCTCATGGAACGAGTCCCAGTAGTTTTGTCTACTTACGCATCCCCTACCCATTTCCAGGCGTACGCCTGGAGGATGCCTTGGGCACTACCATCCCTCGAGGCACGTCCGAAGGAGCAGTGCGCAACGCCAACCAAACGGCCTATTTCTTCGACGCTAAGACCGGCTGGATTTTCCTTAAGGCCTATGCCTCCGGAAATGGCGATGCCGACGGCATCGACTGGGTAGACATAGCTCCAGGTGATCAGGAAGAAGGCGATATCACCAGTTCCGAAGATCCACGCAATTTGGTTCTGACTGAAAGCCGGGTATACCCCAACCCAATCAGTGAGGCCACCAAACTTTATCTAAGCTTAAACGCGGCTGCAGAAGTAATCGTCAATTTGCGTGATCCCCTCGGTCGATTGGTCACCAACGCCTTCCAGGGCGTCCGCTCCGAAGGCAGCCATACCATTCCTCTCCGGAATCTGGAAGAGCTCCCCCCCGGAGTTTACCTGCTAGAAGTCGAAGCTGGTGCGAATAAGGAGACTATTCTGTTGCACCGGCCGTGAGACCTCTCCCCAGCCCTCTCCAATCCGGCTCCGCCTGGAGAGGGAGTCAAAAGACCAAATATTATGGGATAGAAGTTGACCTGGAGGTTTACACTCCTTATCCAACAACAAATCAAAGGAGCCAGGACCTCCAGGTAACGATTTAGGGCGACGGGGAGGTCAAATCTCCTCCCAATAGACCAAAATACAATAGACCAAATGACCAAGAAGTCTTGACCGGTAAGTCAAGCTACCCTACCCCAGCATCTTGCGTAGGCTCTCGATCTTGGCCGAAAAGTCTGACAACTTCTTTTTTTCCAGGGCAACGACTTCCGCGGGGGCATTGGCAACGAAGCGTTCGTTACCAAGCTTTTTCTCGAAGCCAAACACCTGTTTTTCTAGTCGCTGGAGCTCTTCGCTCATCTTCGTTTTGATGGCGGCCAGGTCGACTTCTTCGTTCAAAACGAGGAAGGCCCGATCGTTGCCGACCAGCATAGGAACGGCGTTGGCAAGCTCGGCGTCCGTCAGCTCGACCGTGGAAAGGACACCACTCTTTTTTAGAAAAGTGCCGGCACCTGCGTACGCGCCCAAAAGTGCCTCGCTCTCGGTACTGCGCTCGATGAATAAAGTCAGTTCCTCCCGCTTGTTGATCCCGCGCTGGTTGCGGACGTCGCGGATGCTGCTGATGGTATCCTGCAAGAGGCTGAAATCTTTGATGATGGCCGCGTCGTAGGTTGCGGCAGTGGGCCAAGTTGAAACGATGCAGTCTTCGCCAGCTTCCCGGTCCCGGAGTTCGTGCCAAACCTCCTCCGTAACGAAAGGCAGGAATGGATGTAGTAAAGTCATCATCCGTTCGAAGGCGCTGATGGTCGTCTCGTAGATATCGCGGCTGATGGTGGCATCCGTCGTTTTGATCGCTTCGAGGTACCAGGAACAGAAGTCGCCCCAGATGAATTTGTAAAGTGTGGTCAAAGCCTCACTCAAACGGTATTCACCAATCATCCGGTCAACCTCCGCAATGGTGTGATTTAGCTTTGCCTCCAACCACTTCGCGGCCAGGGTGGCAGTAGGATCAGCCGGTC
>JBCDGT010000299.1:0-5195 GCA_038750915.1 Bacteroidota bacterium | reverse complement strand
GTTGGTGGTTTGAACGGGGTCAAGCGAAAGCGTCAGTGGGTCCGGCTCGCGAATAATAAAGTCCTCCGGCTCGGGGGAACAACCGTTGTCGTCGGTGATGATCAGTTGATAATTATTACCCGCTCCTACATTCGTGAGGACGTTAGTCGTTTCAGCGGGGTCTGCTGACCAAGCGTAGGTGTACATTCCGGTACCACCGGTAACGGTAACGGTTGCCCCACCATCCGTCAGGCCGTTACAACTCACCGCCGTAGTTTCCAGTTGCACGTTAAAAGCCTCGGGGCTCCGAATGGTATCGGTAAAGGATTCCGCGCAAACGCCGTCTGTGACCCTCACCGTTACGGGCCCGCGAGTTAGGCCAGATTCGGTGGAGGAGTTCGTGCTGAAGTCTGCCGTACCACTCGTCCACAGAAAGTCAAAAGTACCCGCCGCACCATCGCTGAATTCAGCGGTGAAGGTAGCCGCTCCGTCCATCGTCATATCATCGGGGCAACTGACCGGCGTAAGCGCAAAAGTACCGACAATGCTAGGTGGATCGACCAAAGTGAAAGTCGTATCAAAGGCGGGCAAACAGCCATTGGCGTCCGTAACCGTCACTCCATAGGTTCCTGCTGTTAGGTTCAGGCGGGTGGGGTTGGTTACGGGGGCTCCGAAGGGGTCCGTACTCCAAACGTAATTATAGGTACCGTTGGCGTTGGGGGTGCCACCCGCGGGTTCCAGGAAAATACTGCCGTTAGCGTCTTCCGGGCACTGGGGGTTATTGATGACGAACCGTCGGAGGAAAACCTCTCCTGGGCTCACGACAATACTTGGCGCAAAGGCCGAACAGGAATTCGAAGTAATCACTTCCACCGCGTAGGCACCCACTGGTAAATTATCTTGGGTAGTCGGACCGTTAGCCACCGGTGCTCCCAGCGTACCGTCGGGGTTGAGGCGGTACCAAGTGATGGCCGTAATGGTCTCTCCCGGGGGCGGCGTAGCTACTACGGTCAACTGACCATCCGTATCTCCGGGACAAGAAATGAAGGAAGTATCAATGGGCATTATTAGCGCGCCCGCAGGTGCAAAGATGCGGAAGGAGGCCGTGTCCGAACAGCCATTGGCATCCGTGACGATCAGAACATAGTTCGTATCCGCGCTCAGGCCGGTGAGGTTAGGACCTGGAGTGAGCGTATCCATTGGCATATCCAGGCTATCGTTCACCCAACGGTAGGAGTAGGGCATGGTACCGCCACTAACGTCGGCCGTGGCCGTCCCGTCCATTCCCGTCGTACAAGTTTCGCCGGTAGTAGTCAGGTCATCATCAATTTCCAGTAGGGGCGGCTGATCGAGTACAAAAGTATCCGTCGTTTCACAGCCGGCCGGGTCGTTATCACGCAGCACCACAACGTAAGTACCAACGTCCAAGCCCGTAAATTCAAAGGGGATGCTGTTGTCCGTAATTTCCTGCTCCGGGCCGACAACGGGGCCGTCCAGGTTGATCAGGCGAACAAAGTAGTTACCGACGGGAGCTGCTCCAGTGGCCGTGCCATTAACGCCAATGACCCCATTCGCAGCATCAAAACAGGTAATTGAGTCGATTATTGGTACGATGTCAAGCACCTTAACGGCAGCGATGGTAAAGTTGGCCGTATCGCGGCAGCCGCGGGTATCCGTCACGAAAACTTCGTAAGCTCCGGGCAGCAGGTTTGTCCGATCAGACATCGTTACGCCCATATCTGGCATACCGTCCTGCCAGTCAAAATCGTAAGGACCGGCACCACCATCAGCAGAAATACTGATGGAGCCATCCGGCACCCCGGTACAGGTAGCATCCACTACCGCATCTGCGGGGTTATCCGGGCGGATTCGAAGTTGGGAAGCCGGAGCGATACTCCCCTGAGCAGTGGCCATACAAATACCGTTAGGAGCCGTAACGGTGACGCTGTAACTCCCTCGGGTGAGGCCTATACGGATATTTCCGGCTTCATTACTATCTCCCCAGACGAAGGTATAGCCCGCAGCAAGTGGATCAGCTACGATTCCATTTGCATCATTTACCACGGCTTCGATGGAGGCATCTGAAAACCCTCGGCAGGTAGGTAGGTTAAGCACATTGAGGGCCGCCCCGACGCCAATGCCTTCTTCCACTTCAATCGTATCAATAACAACCGAGCCATCCGCCGCTTCAACTCGAATAGCAAATTCGGCTACTTCCAGGCCATTAAAACTTGCGGTAGCAGGATTTCCATTACGGGTCGTTGCATCACGGAATCCGGCTTCGGGATTCGGGAGAATGCGTCGAATAGAGAAAATGAAGGGGTCAGGAGCACCAGAAGCCGTGGCAGTGATCCGGCCATCAGTCGTCCCAACACAAGTTTCATTCGTTCGGGTAAGCTCCACCAAAAAGGCTTGGTCGGTCACCGTGATGGCACCATTGTTACTACCGAGTGGCCCCGTTACGTTACCGGGTCGGGTAAATTCTGGAGCGATGCCGTTAAGGAAAGAAAGGGGGCTTTGATCACCAAGGTTACCGGTGACGGTGAAGCACAAATCAAAAAGCACCTGATCGGCGGCAATGTTAAGCGGAGCGGGCGGGTTGCTGAAATCGTTCCAACTGATGCGCACCGTTCCATCCGGGCGGGTACCGCCGCTACTGGGCGGGCCATTGAAACTTACCGCAGTGGGAAAGTCGGGGTGGAAGTTAGCTAAGCTAGTAAACTGTAATACACTGGCATCAAACCCAAGCTCGAACTGAAAACCAACGATGTCGTTAAAGTTTTCTGCCATTACGGGCACGCAGATCATATCACCGTTTTCCGCCGTTTCGAAGGGGAAGTTAAATACTACGGGCTGGGGGCAGCCGTCGGGGTGGGTGACGGTAGTTGGTTGTTGTAAAGGGCAGCCGTTGGCATCTTCTACGGTAATCTCGTAGGTACCGGCTTCGGGTACTTGGTACTGTACTACGGTGTTGTGCGTAATCGTGTTGGCCGGCGTCGTAACGGTCGCCGTTGCTCCCGTAACGGTATTAGTAATTTGAATATTATAGCCAGTACCGCCACGCAGTTCAGGAGTACCTCCAAGTACGTCGAAGAAACCCTCACAACCCGTAGGAGCAGTATTGAGGTTCGCCAGGGTAATGGGGTTCAAGAACGCTACCTGGAAACTTTGATCAGTAGAAACATTTACACAGGAGCCGAAAGGGTTCCCTTCGTAAGCCGCACGACCATTAATTACATCATCAAAAGTAATCGGCGCTAAGGTGAGTACCACCGGGCTGGGAGAGCCGGCCACGGGAAAAAGCGCGGGAATCGTGTTGTTGCCGGTTCCGTCATTAGCGACCGTTAGGGTATAGTCGCCAACTAGGTAGTTGGTAGGAACGCCAATGGCCAGGGTATCAAAGGGGTTCAGCCCATTATCCGCCACACAGGGATCGGCAGCAATATCAATTAAGGTTGGGCCGGTTACCGTCGGACGGCAACGATAGAAAGCATAGCCCACCCCGGGGGTAGTGCCGGGAATTGGGTCACCATTTAAATCCGTGGAGCCGTTAAGCAGACTTACGTTGAACTGATCGCCCGCACAAAGGAAGATCGTATCCGGCCGGCTGCTGTAGGGGATCACGTCCGTTGGTGCGGGGTTATCGCCAAAGCTATTGCTCTGCATTTGGAAGCCACTGAAGCGGTTAACCTCCCCTGCGTCGTTACACTCCATTTTTTGTAAACCGGGTTGCCAATCCTTAGGCACTTCGGGCAGAATAACGCTCTGAGGGCGCTGTGCCAACAGCGCGGCTGGAGTTAGCAAACAGCCAAAAAGCGTGAGAAAAAATAAGGAACGGAGCGTAGTGCCGTGATGCATACCGGTCGGATTCAGTTCTTGGGGCCTCGGATCAGGGAGACAAAAGGTTTAATGGCATCTCCGGAAAAGGGTTCCGGAAAAGGTCGCAAAGGTACAGCCTCGTAAACGATGAAAACAGCTCGTAAAGTACAAGAACGTCGTGTTAAAGGTATTCACACTTGAAGATATGGTGCCCCCTACCCCCTAAGAGGGGAAATTTGTGGCCAATATCATAAGATATCCCCAGATTTTCCCTGCTTCTATACTCTTGTTTGCACCTGCGTAAGCGCCAAAAAAATTCGTTAACGGTTTCTGGGGCGACGGCGCTTGCCTCCGCGGCCCATCATGCCGTGCCCTTGCTTACCCATCCGCTGGGCTGCTTTTACCTGGCCGGATTGCTTGAGGGCCTGGTCCATCATCTCGATCTGCTCGCGAATTTGCGGGACCTTTATGTTAGCCTCCTTAGCTTTCTTGAGGTATTTCTTGGCCGCTGGAAAATTCTTGCGTTGGTATTCGATCTGAGCTAGCTGAAAGTGTAGCGTAGCTTTTTCGGTCGGCGTCGGAATATCGATCTCTTCTGCCTTACGCAGCCAAGCTTCTCCACCACTAATGTCCTTGCGGCTCAGCGCGATGTTTCCTTTCATCATGTAATAAAAAGCTCGGTTAGCACTGTATAGCCACTCCGGTTTGAGGGTCAGGTTGAGGGTCTTTTCGGCACCATCAAAATCCTGCACCTGAATCTGCTTAGCGGCCGGAGCAACGGTTCCCAGGAAAATGAACCCAATCAGGAGGATCAGGCCAGTAATCACGAAGAAAATACCGTACCAGATACCCAGCGAAGCCCAGAGTGCAGCACCTCCAACCAAGCAAAGGGCAATAAGGGCAAAGCGAACGTAGGGAGGAATTACAAACATGGATTCTCTTTTTAACGCGGCAAAGATAGTAGCCGATTAGCTAAGGTCGGCTTCGTAGGCTTTCTGCGCGCGCTTGGCTACGAATACCGAAAGTTCGTAGAGGATGTACAACGGCAAAGCGATGAGAATTTGGGTCACTACGTCTGGAGGCGTTAGCACGCTGGCCAAAATCAAGATACCAACGAAGCTATGCCGCCGGTACTTGCGCATGCTCTCCGCCGTCACCAACCCAAAACGCGCGAGGAAGTGCACCAAAACAGGCAACTCGAAGATCAGCGCCGCTGGCAAGGTAAACATGACCATATAACTGATCATCGAGCCCATCTTCGGTTGGTTAACCGCACCACCGACCTCAAAGCCCATCAAAAAGTTCGTACCGAAAGGAGCAATTACGAAATAGCCAAAGGCGACACCAATAAAGAAAAGTAGCGAGCAGATAAAGATTACCCCACGGGTCGCTTTTTG
>JBCDGT010000298.1:0-5222 GCA_038750915.1 Bacteroidota bacterium | reverse complement strand
ATGGCCCCAAAACGCACGCCGTGGACGCGGGAGATGGCTTCCCAATCTTCCATGCGCTGCACGTATACGCGGGTGCGAACAACGTCAGCTAAGCTGCCCCCCAGTGACTGAATGGCGCCGGCTATTTTATCGATTACGAAATTAGCCTGTGCCGCCGGATCATTACCGCCAATACAGCGGTTGCCGTGGGTAGCGGTAGTGCCCGATATCAGGATGCGGTTGCCGGTGCGTACGGCCCGGCTGAAGCCAGCCAGGTCTTCCCAAATCGTTCCGCTGAGGGCTTTTTGCCGCTTGTTGCCCGTCGAAGTGACCGGGTAAGGAGGGGGGAATTCTTCCAGGTGATGGCTTAGGTCGCCGGAAGCGGTCAAGAAGGGAGGCTTCCGGTATTCGTCGCCACAATTCCCTGGAATGGAGGTCAATTCGGCTAAAGCAGTACGGATAGTTTCCTGGTCAGTAACGGACAGTTCAAAGGAGAATAGTCGTAGGTTATCGGCAATACGGTTGCTTTTTCCCAGCCGGGCGCCGATGATGATCCCCCCGACTGCTTCCTGCTCAAGCATATAGCGACAGGCCAAATTGGCGATGGAAACGCCCTTGGCTTTGGCTAAGGTATCGAGGGTGTTCAGGAGGGCCTGAAACTTTGCCCAACCGCCGGCCTCGTCGACGAAGCGCTTGTACTTCATCTGCGACCAAGTGTCCATTTTATCCGCTGGCCGATCTGGCTGGCCAAGCCAGCGTTCGCTGAGCAAGCCGCCAGCTAGGGTGCCGAACGCTAAGATTTTTACCCCATGGCGACGGCATACCTCGGTCATTTCCTTACTGGCCCGTTGATCGATCAAAGAATAGGAAATCTGGTTGGAGACCAGCTTGATTCCACTTTGCAGCACCATATTCAGGTGAGCGGCGTCGAAGTTGGTAACCCCCAGGTGCCGGATCAAGCCTTCTGTCTGCAGTTCTTGCAACCAAAAAAGATCATTCAACCAGCGGGCATCTGCGTAGTTCCAGGCGTGATATTGAAGCAAGTCGAGTCGATCCATTTGCAGGCGATCGAGCGCCCTTTGGATGGCCACTCGTACTTGCTCCCGGCTGTTGTTGCCTGGCTCGGGTACCCACTTCGTGAGCAGCTGCAGGCGATCGCCACCTACCTTTTGCCGGAAACAACCGCTGATAACCTCCGCTGAACCGTAGTGGTCGGCCATGTCGAAAGTGGTAAGGCCAGCTTCGAGGTAAGGGCGCATGGCCTCGGCAGTGGTGTCCGGGTCTAAAGGCTGACCGTTGCGTTCCATATCCGCAATTTGCCAAAGGCCGGTTAGGATTTTGCTGATGTGTAGGTCTTCGGCTAAGGCCGTCGTAGGTACCTGGGGCATGTCTCAAATTCGGTTAAAGCACTCGCCGAGTGCGCAAGGTTGATATTGTGTTTCCCGCGCTCGGAGCGCGCTACGGCCAGTTTATTCCGGTGGTAATTGCGTGAATTGTTTTGCTACGTCAAGTCCGCTTCGTTTTAACTGCCGCATTTTCCAGAAGAAGATCAGGGAAGCAAGCCCTAGCACCAGTAGCCACACCCAGGTAGAATGAAAATACCAGGCGGAGACCTCAGCCAGCAAGTCTTTGCGGGTATGCACCACTAGAAATACCAACAGCAATGCCGCTCCGGTACCGGCTAACAGCAATTGCAGGGTTCGGTTTTTAAATACCGCTATGTGCTCCGCCAGCGCCGGATTGTAGTAGGGTAGGGCAATGACGGTGATGCACATCAGTAAAAAGTTGACCAACATGGCAGTGACCATAATGTCAATACCCAGGAAAAAGTCTCCGGCTAGATGACTGCCTAGGATGCCGATGGTGGCCATCGCACCGCTTCCCAAAACAGCTACGTAAGGTGTTTTGAATCGAGGATGAATGCGGCTGACTACCCTGGGGAAAATCCCGTCTTCTGCCCAGGCAAACATCAGGCGGGATACCGAGAGTAGCATTGCGGGTAAGTCATTCACCAGTGCAATAGCAGCCCCAAGAATAATGACGACCGACCAGCCGGACGATAAAACGTAGTTCAGTAAACCCGGAGCGGAAATATCCTTTTGCAGCGCCTCCGCGGCAATAAATGACCAGGGGACCACCCGGTAAACAGCGGCGGTGAACAGGAAGTAAAAGGTGCCAACGCCTAGCACGGCGATCGCGATCGCCACGGGTAAATTGCGCTGCGGCCGCTTCGCTTCCCCGCCCGCCTGGGCAATGGAGTCAAAGCCAATGAAGCTCGAAAAGAGGAGGGCGGCAGCCGTCAGCAAAGTACTGAACTGGAACTGACCGCTACCCTCTGGAACCGATCGCCCTTCACGGTCCAGTAGCTGTTCGGCGAAGATCTCCGGAGAAAGGGTGAAACCCGCGAAGATCACAATGAGCCCCAGGCTAAACATCAGGACCATTAGGGGAATTAGTGTCCGCTCGTAGAACCGTAAACCGATAATGTTAATGCCCACGAAGACCCAAAGCAGTAGGAGCGAGAGGCTCAACCGCACGCTCCCGATGTCCAACCAACTCGCCGTAGCCTGCCATTCCAGCGCCGTAGCCACATCCCGAAAGAATGGAATGGTGATGTAAGAGATTACCCCAATGGCAATCGACAGGCCAAACCACTGCGAAAAACTAGCTACAAAACCCAAGTAGGGGTTCAGTCCTCGGCTGGCGTACACGTAACTCCCACCCGCCCGCGGCATCGCCGAAGCCAGGATGGCGTAGGCCGCTGCGGCCAGCAGCGCAGGAAGTGCCGCCAAGATGAAGGCGGGCAGTACGTAAGACCCAATACCCGGCACGCTGCGCTGTATCATGAAGGGCACCACGTACACCGAAGCCCCTAGCATGGAGCAAATACCGGTGGCCGCCAGCCCGAGGAGGCCGAGTTGGCGGCTTAGTCCATTAGCGGGGGAAATAATTTCGGGCTTATCCATAACGTAGTGCGTGTCCTTAGCGACCGCTGAAGATAGGGGTTTGCCCAAATAGTCTCAGCAACCACAACCAGCTAACGCGCTACCAATCTACCTCCACCCCCGTCATTTCCCATTGTCCTAGGGCAATGGGAATATTGCCGATTTTATTCAACTGGTCGAAATACTCCTTTAGCTCAAATGGCTTCCCCTGTACCTCCCGCACACGCGCCAGCTCCGCCATGGCATTTTCCATCAGGTACTTACCCGTGATGTAGCTCGTGCCGTATCCTGGTTGCCTGAGGTAGAGGTGCTGTTCGAAGAGCAGCAGCTCCTTTTCGGTTTTCATCCAACCGCGGGGGGTGTATTCCGAGTGAATGCCACCGGCTTCCTCCATGGTGAGTTCATTAGCGTGAGCGTACAACGACCCCAGACCGCGGGCGGCTCGCTGCGCAATCATGATGTAGACGATTTCTCGTACCCTGGGGTTGTCGTCGTAAAGACCAGCCTGCATGAACATTTCTTCGACGCCCGTAGCCATACCTTCGCTGCGAGAATCGAAGATGTTATAGAGAAGAGGACCCCGGCGAATTAGGCTTTTGTTGGGTTCGATATCCATTCTGGCTAATTCGAACCAGTGATAAAAATGGCAGTACAGTGGTCGCTGGTCATAGTGTGCCGTGATCCAAAAGAAGTTGCGGCGGTCGGCGGGTACGAACCTACCCAGATGTTGGCGCAGTGCTGGGCCGAAGTACTTCCTTACCGTGACGATGTCCTGGCTTTCAATGAATTTCATGAGATCTTGTACCGACTGCTCCGCCCGCTCCGCATATGCCTGCGGGGAGTCCGCTGCGACCAACGTCGGCAGGTTACGGTTGCGGTGTTCTTCCAGCTTGAGCGACGACCAGGACCGGGCCAGCTCCCGCTTGAGGAGCATCACTTCGTCCTCCCAGGTCATGGGTACCAAATGGACGTTTTGCAAATACCAGGTATAATTTTCTTTGCCAATGCCGGAAGGCCCAGTCTTTTTGACCGCTTCCTTTTCTAACCACGCAGCGAATTCGTCCGTCGATTGAATCGCCGCATTGACTGCTGCTACTATCTCCGTATGCTGAGCAATGCCTTCCCGTTCCAGGATGGTCCGTAAGTTGTCACTCTGTCTCTTGATATCCCGGATGCCGGCCACCCACAGTTCTTTAGCGTTGCCGGTTAGGTTCCCCTTAGCTTGTTCGTTTAGTGCGGGGATCACAAGCAAGTCGTCAAGCAGGCGTTTTTTTTCGTCGCCAATGAGCGGGAAGGTAAACGTCCAGAGTTCGGTAGTAGCATGGTGGGTCGGCCCTTCATGGGCGGGAACGTCACTGCGCGCCATCCACAACGATTTATAAAAGGCTGGATCCCGTGCCCAAGGTTGTAACACGCGTTCGTTGAAGTCGTAACCGTTCATTTCTGCCCAGACAATGTGCCAGTCTACCCGTTGTGGAATGGTCCACCCGGAAGTGTCCATAGTATGTAAGCGGGCTTGCAGTGCGTCGAATGCAGGCCGGCGTTCTTTGAACCTTGCGGCGGTATAGTCGGGTGCTCCTTCCACCAGCGGCGGTTGTTCAAAAGTCCGCCATTCCCGGAAAAGACTCTCCAAGTCTTGGTAGTTGCCGGTTACTTCGGCGGTGGGAGTATCGGGCTCCGTAGCCGCTGGTTGACATCGGTAGAAGCTCACTGTTATTAACAGTAAGCTGAGGGGGTAAAGCAATCGAATCATAGTGCGCGTTGATACGTTCGGCCAAGATAAGTCGACAAAGCAAGAGTAGCTGAAATAGTTTGGTGCGGCCGCAGGTGCGAGGGCCTAGTCTTTTGCAGAGCAAAGAGGCGTAACTTTAGGGGGAACGCTGCGGCGAATCGTCTAACTTGTATGCTATAGCCGGGGCAACCGTAAGATCGCTCGTCGGCCGAGCCGTAAGGTTCGTCCGCCGAAGGCTTTGACAACAAAACCACCCTTCGGCGGACGAGTAAGGCCGCTGCGCGTCCGCCTCGGCGACGAATTTTCCTTTCTTGCAATTACCCTGAAGCTATAGCTTTCTAGTAAAGTATAATAAAATGAAATACGTGCTATTATTTTTATTATTGACCTGGGTAATGTTGGCACCGGGACAAGCCCAAATTTCCACTGAAAATATAACGATAAACTCCGTTGGCATGCCAACGCAAGTAACCTCAAATGAACAAGGAAGGCTACTTATCAAAGTGTCCCCCGAAGATGCCGCTAAGTTCAAAGCCCTGGGAACGGTGTCCTACGGTGACTTTGGT
>JBCDGT010000297.1:0-5238 GCA_038750915.1 Bacteroidota bacterium | reverse complement strand
CGTCTAAAAGCACGAAGTGCTACTAAAAGGACGCAGCCCGCCTAAAAGCGCCAGCGTCTAACCACGTCAAACATGAGTAAGAACAAAGAGTACGCGATCATCGACGTCGAAACCACCGGCGGGCGGGCCAACCGGCACCGGGTGACGGAGGTGGGCATCGTGATCTTCGACGGCGAGAAGGTACTCGAAACTTACCAATCTCTCATCAATCCGGAAATGAGGATTCCGGCGGGTATCACGGAATTAACGGGTATTACGATGGAAATGGTGGCCAATGCGCCCAAATTCCACGAAGTAGCACGTCAAATCGTGGAGCTGACTCAAGACCGCATTTTCGTAGCTCACAACAGCCGCTTCGATTACGACTTCATCCGCGAAGAGTTCCGCCGACTGGGCTATACCTACAGCCGCAAGCAACTCTGCACCGTACGCCTGAGTCGCAAAACCTTCCCTGGTCTCCCTTCTTATAGCCTTGGCAACCTAACCCGTCACTTCGGGATCAAACTAGACAATCACCACCGCGCCCTGGCCGACGCCGAGGCCACTACGGAATTACTCAAGTTGTGCCTTAGTGGCCCGAACTCCGCTATGGAAGTAAAAACGCTGGTGAATCGGGGTATAACAGAAACCAAGCTGCCCGTTAACCTCAAACTGGCGCAAATCGAGAATTTGCCCGAGGACTGCGGCGTCTACTATTTCCACGATACGGAGGGGCGGGTGATCTACGTCGGCAAAAGCAAGAATATTCGCTCTCGGGTCGCCCAGCACTTCAACGACCGGACGGCCAAAGGCAAATTAATCGCCAATCAGGTAGCTGATATTACCTTCGAATTGACGGGCTCCGAACTAGTAGCGCTCCTCCACGAAAGTGAGGAGATCAAACGCTTGCAGCCAACAATTAACCGAGCTCAACGGCATACGAAATTTCCCTACGTAATCATCTCCAAGCTCAACGAGCTAGGCTACCGAATCTTCGAGGTGGTCAGGAATTCAGCTAAAGTCCGCAAGGAAGAAGATGTTATTAGTGAGTTTCCATCCCTCACCCGGGCCAAAGGGCGCTTGAATGCCGTCCGTAAGCACCTTGAACTTTGCGGTATTTACACCAATGTAGTGAAGGGTAGCTCGGCCTGTTTCTATTTCCACCTCAAGCAGTGTCATGGCGCCTGTGCCGAAAAGGAAAGCCCCGAAGACTACAACGCTCGTGCCGAAGCCGCCCGCCTCCACCTCCGCAACGTATTTGACTACGACTTCCTCCTCTTTGACCGTGGACGCACCCACGATGAAGAAGCGGCCATCTTAGTCGAAAGTGGCAAATACCAAGGCTTCACTTTCCTCAGCAAGGAGGATAGCCACGATCTGTCTTCCATCGTCAATAGCATCCGCCGCCTACAAACCCATCCGGACACCGCAAGGATTATCCAGCGCTACGTCTCGGAAAAGGGTGGGCGTATGGTGGATTTGCGGACGGGCAAGCGGACAAGTTTGATTTAGGAACTGGGAACTAGACGGCCTTCGGCCTACTAGGAGCACGTAATGCGTCCCAGTTTCCAGTTCTTAGTTCCTAACAGGCCGGAGGCCGTCTAGCTCCCTAGTACTGGTCAATCAAGTATTTCACCAAATCGGTAGTCGTTACTATGCCAACCAACTTGCCATCATCCATGACGGGAAGGGCGTGGAATTCTTCCTTGGAAAGGATGGTCGCTACGTCCAAAATGGTATCGCTTTTCTCGACCGTGGTGACGTCTTTGGTCATCACCTGATCGATGGAAAGGCTGTCGTACATGGCGGTGGTGAGGCCATCACCGTCAACGGTATTGACGAAGCTGATCTTCTGGAGGTCCGTTTTGCTGAGCATCCCGATGATCTGATCGCCGGAAACAACGGGAACGTGGCGGATGTGCTGTCCTTTAACCATATCATCAACTTCACGGAGGCTATGGGTGAGGTTGACGGAAAGGACATCAGTAGTCATGATCTGAGATACGGGGGTGCGCTTTTTCATGGCGGTTTGGTTTTTCTTACGGAAAGAGCTTATCTCCTTACGCAACAAACTTAGGCCAAGTGACCTCCAGAACTTATGACCCAAATCATTAAAAAGGGTGATGTAGTTAACCATTCTTTTTAGGAACTGGGAGCTAGGGGGCTAGGAGCTAGAACGGCCTTTGGCCTCCTAGCAGCACGTAGTGCGTCCAGTTCCCAGTTCCCCAAACCTAAAACCCTATCCCCCAACCACCATTAATCTGTAAATCGGTAAAGCCCGGCCGGGCCTCCGTATTCCCTGAATTAACAAAGGTGACTGATAGGTTGAAAGTCTGTTTCTTTCCGAGTTTATAGCTGCTGCCGAGGGAAGACTGGAACACTCCGGTAGTCGTGTCTTCTATGCCGGGGAAGTTGGGGCCGAAGCTGGTCAGGGCAAACTGGTAACCGGCCTGGAAACTGAGGTTGCCCTTATCGGTAAAGATCTTGCGGTTGTAGCCTACGTTGGGGCCAATGGTACTAATGGTGAGGTCGATCGTAGCGTTGCGGTGAAAGAGCAAACTAGCAGAAAAAGAACCTTTTGCCCCCTCCACCTGGCGGGCGTAACTGACTAGGAACATGGCAAACCGACTTACCTGATCGGGGTCGAGTACATCGTCCCGAATCAGGGCGGCGCGCTGGTAGCTACCGGAAAAAATGAGTGCGTTTTCTCCTTTTGCATCAAGTAAGACTGAAGCAGATCCGTCAAAACTTTGCTGGGTTTGCGCTAGTACGATGCTATCCACCAGTAGGTTATTGACCGCAATGGCCTTGTATCGATTGGTCGTGGTAAAGTTGCTAAAGCCGAAGCTGGTATTAACCCGATCGGAGAAGGTATAGCTTAGGTTCAGGGAGCCGATGAAGCGATTGTTGTTGCTGGCGGAGGAATTGTCGAGGTCATTTCGCTGCAGGCCGAGGTTAGCACTCAACATGAGCTTGTTGTCGAAGAGCGGTGCGTTGATGCCGCCGGTAAAATTCTCCAAATCGTTTTGGAAAAACAATGCACCGTGGGTGCGGTACTCTGGTGCAACTCGCTCATACTGTAGGTTGAGTTTGCCGAACTTTGGGGAAAGGATAATCCTGGTTTTGAACGCATTGGCCGCAGAGGTTGTGGTCTTCGGATTGAAAAGCCCGAATAAACGAACGGGGCCACTGGGATCATTAAGTAGGGGAGCGCGATCATCCCGGGTAAGGACCGAGCGACCCCATTCTCCCTGTACGCTCAGGAACTTGCTTAGCTCATGGCTGGCACTCAGGGTCAGCACCATGTTGCGTTCTGGCCGGGCCAGTAGGCTGGTGTCTAATTGATTGGGATCTATTGTTAGCTCATCAGAAGAGGAGAACAAAGAGGTAGTAAGCGAAGAGCCTTGCTGGTTATCGTAACCGAGCTTTATTCCCCTGCCGGTCCGGCGGTACGCGCCTTCGATGTCTTGGATGCTTCCAGCATCTTGTAAGCGGGCCCTACGGAGCCTTCCGCTCATGGCGGCCAGGTAGAATTTCCCGGGCCGTAATTCCAAACCGCCACCCCGAAAGTTGACCCCGGAGAGGCTGTAAGGACTGAAGTTAATGCTCCTGTCGCCAGCGTGCAGCGTGATCCACTTGTAGCTGGGGCTGATGCCGTAGAAAGAATAGCTCGGCAGGTTATACAGCGAGTTACGGTTAGAAAAAGCGGCGTTGAAAGGAGCTTTAATGCCCAGGATGTCAAAAGTCAGCCCGGCGTTTAGCCGCCAGTTAAAGGGTTGTACCCTCCGTCGGGCACCATTGCCGTCGTCGTTAAAATAGTTGTAGCCAAAGGTAGCGCCGGCGTTTCCTTGCATCCGCAGGTAGTCTCTACTGGCCAGTCGTTCTGAAATACTCGAAAAGAAGCCCTCCACGTTCTGGGCGCGGCCGCTGGTACAAACAAAGGACAACAAGAGTAGGGCAAGGAGAAAACGCATGTAGAGTGTGGGTGAATAGCGGGTAGACACCAAATTTACGCAAATTTGGTATTCGCTTCCGCGAAATAGCTATTCTAAGAGCTAGGGGCTAGGGAGCTAGAAACTAGACACACTACGTGCTCCTAGTAGTACCCCTATCGCCTTGGTAAAAGCACTTTAAGCCCGATACGTGTCTGTACGAAGGAGGGGGTATCCGTGAGCGATAAGTTCCAATCCATTTTTCCGTCTAAGGCTATGCGGTCGGAGAGGTAGTAGAAAGCCCCTCCACCCAGGGCAGCATATTCGTCGGTATTCTTGATGACTACGGACCGTCCGCCGATGAAAAAATCGTCACGCTCTATCCGTTGCGCCTCCAAGAGTAGTTTGCTGGATAAATACGGGCGTAAGCGTCCTTGCTGAGATAATATCCTGCGGGCGCCGATCCAGGTTTGGATCGTGAGGTCATTAGGTCCGACGTCTCTTCTCTCAAAGGAAAGGCTTCCGTTACTTTCGTATTGGCTAGTATTAACCGCGAAACCTACTTCCGCTAACCACTTTTCGCTGAGAAAGTAGAGGCCGTTTAGTCGCAGGTTACCGATCAAGTGGGTAACGTCTTCATCTACCCGCTTACGGCTTCCAAATTGTAGGCTTCCGAATGCCGGGTCGATTAGTATCTCCCCACGCACGGGAAAAGGAGCTACGCCCGCTTGATTACCTCCTAGTAACACATTTAGTCCGAGTTCTAATTCGGTGTAATTCAATCCGAAGGCTCTGGCCCGGTACCGTAATAGTCCGGTGGCGACCAAACCTTCGTAAAGACCGATCTCAACGCCTGCCCCGAAGTGGAAGTCCGTCTCGAAGTTGGTGCCGAAGCCAAAATCACCTAAGGTGTATAGGCCAAGCTGGCCAAAATAATTTAGCTTATTGTCCCCGCGGTTGGTTAGGTAATAACGCAGAAAAGGGCGTAGGTAATAACTGCTGTTACTCCCAAACTGCTGGCGGTTGTCCCGGCTACCGAGGTATAAATCGGTCCCCAATAAAAATCGATTAGACAAGAAGTAACCGATGCGGGCAGATTGCAAAGCTACCCGTGACTCCTCACTTCCATCGAGTACGGTAGTAAGTGAAAAATTAGTATTACCGGCTAGGTAGACGCTGCCTTTGTTGCTCTGAGCACCGAGGCTAAGGGTAAGCACCAGCAGGAATAGGGTGTAAAGGTGTTTTTGTTTCATTTTAGTGGTGTAAGCGTCAATTAATAGGGGCGTAAACCCAAGACAAAAACTGAAGAAACTACAATCAATTGCCG
>JBCDGT010000296.1:0-5239 GCA_038750915.1 Bacteroidota bacterium | reverse complement strand
TCCAAAACAATGGCGAAATTTCCTGAGTTGCAGCTGGAGGATATCTCCCAAAGCAAGACCGCCAATATTGTCTCTAGTTATGTTGCGGCGGATATTTTTGCCAGCACTGCTTGGCTTACCAGTGCCACCTACCTATACATTCTCGAACAATTTCGCTTCCAGCCACGTCTGGAAATCAATATCACTGATCCACGTCAGCGATTAACCCCCCTCTTCTCGGGGCACCTCAATTTTATCGCCTCCCCTAAAGAGGACTTTTGGTACCTCTACGTAAAACTTCCAGGGTGGCAAGAAATGGAGCCATTCCCTGCTTACGTCCATAGCTGGGATATTGCTGCCTTGGCGGCAGCGGTACACGAAAAAGGCAACGACATTGAGACTATGGAGGACTTCGTTGCCCAGGCCAACGCCGGGCAGGACCTCAACCTACAAAGCATCGAGGAACACCTGACCATCCCCTTTTATCCTTTCCCTTATTATGAAGGGATGAACCGCCTGGATGCAGCTCATTACTGGCTCGGTCTTTACTGGCGTAATAATTGGTACGATTTGGATTTTCTGGAGGCTACCTGTAAACTTTGCATGGAGCACCGTATCGGTAAAATCTGTATCACCTCCTGGAAGTCCTTCATCATCAATGGTATTCCTGAGCAGAAGCGGATAGAGTGGGAAAAACTACTTGGTCGTTTCGGGATTAACGCGCGTCATAGCAGCCTAGAGCTCAATTGGCACTTGCCCGTAGCTGACCGTGAGGCACTTGAACTTAAACGCTACCTCATTCGTGAATTTGATCAGCGGGATATTAGCACCTACGGACTCACCTTCGCCATTTCTTCCAATTATACGCGTCCTTTTACCAGTATTGTCATTGATCGGGAACAAACGGCTGCTTTCGTAGATGGCTTTGCCGTTCGCCCTACCTACAACCTCCGCTACGCCCGTAACTTCGATCCTAATACCCGTCACTACGTTGAGTACGCTCGTCAGGTTGATAAATCGGAGTTAATCACGCTTATGTTGGAATTAAGCCGGCTGTACTTCGAGCAGCTCAACGAGCGGCGGGGAGAACTGGTAGAAGCAACTGACAACCGCGAACCGGAACCGGAACCTATTAACTTTTACCAGTGCAGCCATTGTCAGTCGGTATACGATCCGGCGGTAGGAGACCCCAGCCAGGGCATCACCGCAGGAACTCCTTTTTCCGCGCTACCCGAAGACTACGCCTGTTGGTTGTGTGGTGGCCCTAAACTGGCGTTTGTGGAGGCTGAATTGGTTATTGCCTAGTGATCAGATTTTTGTTCTAGCCACGATACTTCTCCCCAACGTTACTTCGTCGGCATACTCCAACTCTCCACCAAAGGATACACCTCGGGCTATGTTACTCACCGAAACTTCAACGCCCTCCAGCTGCCGATTAATGTAAAAAATGGTGGTATCACCTTCGATGGTGGGGCTAATGGCCATGATTATTTCCTGGGTGTCTGGATGTTTGGCCCGACCAATCAAGGTGTCGATGTTCAGGTCCGCGGGGCCAACGCCTTCTATGGGGGAAATGACGCCCCCGAGCACGTGGTAGAGGCCCCGGTACTGCTGGGTATCCTCGATGGCCATCACGTCGCGAATGGATTCTACCACGCAGATCAACGACTGGTCGCGGCGCTTATCCTGGCAGATAGAGCAGAGGTGCTGATCGGAAAGATTCCCACAAACGGTACAGTGTTGGATTTGCTCACGCATAGCGGCAATTGCCCGGGCGAACACTACACTATCTTCCGTCGGTTGTTGCACTAAATGGAGCACCAACCGTAGGGCCGTCTTTTTTCCAATTCCCGGTAGGGAAGCAAAGGCGTTCACGGCGTCTTCAATGAGTTTAGAGGAGAATTGCATAGAGGGAAGTATGGTAATACTAGAGTATGTTAGTATGATAGCTACGATACACTGGCAGTTTACTATTTACTACCGTACTGTTTGCCACTATTCTACTTATTTTGCGCGGCCGCAGGTGCAAAGAAAGGTAATTGAGTAAAGATGTTACCCTTGGTCAACAATCCCCTTGTCACCTGGTTTGTATTTACCACAAATAAGCGGCAAATTTGCCGCCTCCAATTCAAAATAACACGAAGGCGGTTTTACGCCACACCCAAACGATAAACATATTATGGCTGAGGTAATTCGGATGCCGCGCATGAGCGACACGATGGAAGAAGGTAATATTGTAGATTGGCTTGTCGCCGAAGGGGATACCGTCGAAGCCGGCCAAACTCTGGCGGAGGTAGAAACCGACAAGGCTACGATGGAACTGGATTCCTACTTCGATGGCGTACTCCTACACATTGCCGTCAAGGAAGGTGCAGTGCCTATCGACGGGGTTATTGCCGTAATCGGAGATGAAGGAGAAGATTGGAAAGCAGCCATTGCTGCGGCTGGTGCCAGCAATGGTGCCGCTGCTGCTCCGGCGGTGGAAGCCGCCCCTGCTCCAGAACCGGCAAAAGTAGAAGCACCGGCTCCAGCACCCGCTGCCGCGCCGGCTCCAGCACCCGCTCCTGCGGCCCCCGCCACTGACGATCGGATCAAGGCCAGCCCCTTAGCTAAAGCTATGGCTAGAGAAGCCGGTTTGGACTTAGGCTCCATTTCGGGTACCGGTACTGGTGGGCGCATCGTGAAGGATGACGTGGAAAAAGCTAAGGCTGCACCTGCTCCTCAACCGGCGCCTGCACCTGCGGCCGCGCCCGCCGTTACGGAAGCCCCTGCGCCCAATGTCCCTGCTTTTGCCTTTAATGCTGGTGGTGACAACTTCGTCGATACGCCCGTAAGTCAGATGCGGAAAGCCGTTGCTCGCTTGGTAGGAGAGAGTAAATTCTCCGCGCCGCATTTCTACGTAACCGTGGAAATTGACATGGATAAGACCTGGGATTTCCGGAAGAAAATTAATGAGGTAGCCCCCGTAAAGATCAGCTTCAACGATTTGGTCGTTAAGGCTTGTGCCACTAATCTATTACAGCACCCTGTCATCAACTCCAGCTGGCGTGGTGATGCGATCCGCGAAAACCACGATGTACACATCGCCGTGGCGGTAGCGATTCCCGATGGACTCATGATGCCCGTTATCCGCTACGCCAATATGAAATCGCTGAGTCAACTTAATGTGGAGGTGAAGGATCTGGTCGGTATGGCTAAAGCCCGGAAACTCGGAACTGAACAGATGAGTGGCAGCACTTTCTCGATCTCTAATCTCGGCATGTTTGGCGTCGAAGACTTCACGGCCATCGTCAACCCTCCGAACGCTTGTATTCTTGCCGTAGGTGGCATCCAAGATAAGGCCGTTGTTCGCGATGGTCAGGTGGTTCCTGGTAAAGTTATGAAAGTAACCCTCAGCTGTGACCACCGGGTGGTTGATGGCGCTTCTGCCGCTGCCTTCCTCAACGACGTAAAGGCCAGCCTAGAGAACCCCATCAAACTGATGGTGTAAATATTGGCTCAACAAAATTTATGAAATAATCGAACGCTCGTTTCACCTTTGTTGAAGCGAGCGTTTTATCTTACCCCCAAACCGATATCATGCAAAAACATTTTCTCTTCCTTGTTGCCTTATTCGTCACTGCGAGCCTGAGTGCGCAAATTACGGACCCTAAAGCCACCGAATTCTACGAGCCGGTGCCACCAAAAGTGCAAGCCAGCCCCGTCAGTGTCCCTCCTCCTTCGGATGCGATCATCCTATTAGGCGAAGGAGCCGATGCCAAGGAGTGGGTCAGTACAAAATCCGGCGGACCAGTCGAATGGACTAAGGAGGGAGATGCTTTAATAGTGAAACCTGGAACGGGAGGCATTAAGACCCGGCGTACTTTCAAGGACGTTCAACTGCACGTAGAATGGCGGAGCCCCATGGAGCCAGATAAAGAAGGACAGAAGCGGGGTAATAGTGGCGTCTTCCTACAAGGACGCTACGAAGTCCAGGTCTTAGAAAGTAACGGGAGCGATACGTACACCAACGGGCAGGCAGCTTCCATCTATAAGGAATCTCCTCCTCTCGTTAACGCTACCTCGGTTATGGGAGACTGGAATAGCTACGATATCATTTATGCTGCCCCTATCTTTAATAAGGATGGAATGTTGATTCGTCCAGCCTATATTACCGTATTCCATAATGGTGTCCTAGTGCAGAATCACTGGGAAATCAAAGGGGTTACCGCTTATATTGGCCTACACAAATACACCGCCCACGGCGATGACAGTATCATGCTACAGGATCACTCCAACAAGGTAGCCTACCGAAATATTTGGGTGCGGGAGCTTTAAGCCGAACTCACACTACTAGACATTTTTCGCGTCAGCTTCCCTCCAGCTTTGCGGGTTGGAAAGACCAAGAGAGGGAAAAGCAAAATAGCTAGTAGTATTAGCGCCAGCCAGCCAGCTACCAATTAGGTGGTGTCAACTCTTGGAAATGTCCGTTCAACTGCGCCCGGGCTTTGATCTTTGTCTTACCTTCCACATCTGGACGGATGTTCTTGAGGTGTTCTAACAGGAACGTTTGTCGATCGACGGCCTTTCTTAGGGTTAGGAACTCATACTCCTGTTCGAGAGTAAGCCCTACGTAGTGTCCGATGTCGTAAGTAAGGAAGCCCTCGTCTACGTTTTTAACGACCTTGTCGATGCTGAGAGAGCGGTAGATTTCCCGGGCCATCTCGATAATGGTACTATTGAGTTCGGGTACTTCTTCAAAGTCGACCTCCAGGGGCCTGGCGGCCCCTCCCGGATACATTTTTCCGGGGAGAACCTTCCAGAAGTCTTCGAGGAAATGAACGGTTTCGCCAAGTGCGCGAACGTCGGATTCCCCCGAAGGATAGCGATTTACAACTTCGGTAAGGCGCACTTCGGTGGCAACCGGCCGGATGCCACCTTCGATCACAGATGGAACGATCCAGGTGGTGCCTTCTTCCTCGGCGTCTTCAATAAGTTGTCGGTACCGCGGTTCAAAAATGTGCAGATTCAGGGTTTCTCCGGGAAACACCACGAGTTGTAGCGGAAATAATGCGAACTTTTGCGTCATATTGTACGGAGAGCCCGCGTTCAGTTGGTTAGGTAAGCATTAAGCACCTATTTTGTTGCCCACAAACCCGTGACCACCATGTTACACACTAGATTCATCCCAACTATTCTTCTTTTCGTACTAAGTTTTTTGCTCTTTCAGCAATGCAAACCAAGTACTAGCGAAGCCGAGACGGTAGATCAAGTCGCCGCC
>JBCDGT010000295.1:0-5247 GCA_038750915.1 Bacteroidota bacterium | reverse complement strand
GGGGAACGGCACTTTTGGCATTTCCGCTAGCGGTGCCTGCTTGTTGGTCGTACACTTCCTTATAGCCAGCGAAACTGGCTTCGGCGCGTTCGGGTTGCAGGAAGTCGAACATCTCCACGAAGCTGTAATAGCGGATCGGGCTCGAACGCTTTACGGCGGCGGTGTCGGTTTTATTACAGATGTCGCCCACGGCCTGAATGCCTTGTTGCCACATATAGCGGTCTTGCGCGATGATGGCTTGATCGATGGCTTCCTGCGGCATTTCCCGCATGGTTACTACGTCCACCAGAAAGGGTAGCAGGGTCTTTCCAGTCTGGCTTTTTCCGACCAGGTGGCTGAGTTCGAGATGGCAATGCGTATTGATAAAACCAGGAATCAGGATGCCGGTATGTTTTTTGGGCGCGGCCGCAGGTGCTATAAAAGTTGGACTAGCAGGGTTCAGTATTTCCGTAATCCGACCTTCCTCATCTAGGCCGATGATGCCATTTTTAATCGGTGGGCTGGTGATGGGATATAAGTAGTCGGCGGTGTGGTAGGTCATGTTGGTCTATTGGAATTTTGGTCTGCTCTTACGCGAGGGGCTGTGCTACGTTCCGATTTGAATCGGAACTGGCTGCCCCCTCGCTAATTCAGAAGTGCCCTTTGGGCTCTGGTGGCGGAAGAGGGCCATCACCTCTGCGGACTCGCTAAGGTAGCGCATTCCGGTACTTGCATTTATCTTGGTGGCATGAAGACGTTTAGTTTTACCTTTCTCTTTTTAGTAGTATTACTTTTCCAAACCTGCGAAACCACTCCCTCTTCCACGGCCTCAGAACCGCCGCTGGCACCTGCGGCCGCGACCACACAAGGGGCAGCGGAAGTACGCAAAGCCCCAGATGAGCTCTTTGGCGAACTTTTCCGCCGGGTGCAAATGCAGCGAGTATTCGCCGACGGAAAAACCTTTGTAGATATGATTCCTAAAGCCGCTGCCGATGAAATTATGGCGGCTTATCAGGCAGAAAAAACCGAGGTAGGATTCAACTTAAAGGCCTTCGTGGAGAAGTACTTTTCGCCACCGGCCCAGCCAGAAAGTGGCTTCGCTAGTGACCCTAATCGCACTATCACTGAGCACATTAATACCCTCTGGCCCTTCCTGACCCGGAAGGCTGGCACGGACGAAGGCAACGCTGGAAGCCTGATTCCCCTCCCAAACGATTACGTGGTTCCCGGTGGCCGCTTCCGCGAGGTGTACTATTGGGACAGCTATTTTACCCTCCTGGGCCTGCAAGCGGCTGGAAAGGGAGAATTGGTCCGGGATATGGTAGAAAATTTCGCCTACCTGATTGATAAGGTCGGCCACATTCCCAACGGTAACCGTACGTACTACCTTACTAGGAGCCAGCCGCCGTTTTTTGCCCTGATGGTAGAGGTGCTGGCGGAAATGGAAAGCCAGGGTGATGCCTCAAAGGCCATCGCCGTTATTCGGGAGTTTAGCCCGCAACTGAAAGCAGAGCATGCTTTCTGGATGAAGGGTGCGGAAGAGGTAAATGAAAAAAATCCAGCCGTTAACCACGCAGTAAGAATGCCAGACGGTTCCATACTCAATCGCTACTACGACGCTGGGGACCGCCCCCGGGCCGAAAGCTACCGCGAGGACGTACTGACGATCCGGGAAAGTGGCCGCGACAGTCAAGTCGTGGCCCGTCACCTTCGCTCTGGGGCGGAGTCCGGCTGGGATTACTCCGCTCGCTGGTTTGCCGATGGTAAAAACATTAGCAGTATTATCACCACGGATATTGTACCGCCAGATTTGAATAGTCTTTTGTACTTATTAGAAAGAAACCTTGCGTTTACTGCGGAAACGGACTCAGAGCGGGAGCATTGGAGTTCACTAGCTGATGCTAGAGCTCAGGCAGTAGAAGAATACCTTTGGAACGAAGCTAACGGGGTGTATGAGGATTACAACTTCCGCATCGGGAAGCAAACTGGTTTCCATACGCTAGCCATGGTATACCCCTTGTTCGTAGAAATGACGACGGACCGGCGAGCAGCCCAAGTAGGAGAGTACGTAGCTGCAAAATTTCTCGCCCCCGGTGGCCTCCGCACCAGCCTCGTCGATACCGACCAGCAGTGGGATGCCCCCAACGGCTGGCCACCGCTACAGTGGATGGCCTACCAGGGGCTGAAGAATTACAACGAAAACTCAGTTGCTGCTGAAATCCGGAAACGGTGGATGGCCAATAACGATCGTGTCTACGCCAACGTCAATAAGCTGGTGGAGAAGTACAACGTGGAAGACATCAGTCTGGAAGCGGGTGGGGGAGAGTACCCCGTGCAGGATGGTTTCGGCTGGAGTAATGGGGTGTATTTGAGAATGGCAGCAGAGCAATAGTCGGTCATTCCCCGAAGTTTATGCGAATAAGCAGGTCTTCGGTAATCAAGTACTCGGGGATGTTCAGTTCGAGTCGTTTCAGATGGGGAATTCGCATGTCGTATTCCAGAGGTGGAGGATCGAGACTGATCACGGAAAACGTGATGCCAGCCGGAGAGTGTACTTTTATTCGTAAGGACTTGCCGTCCTGTCGTAACATTGCCCCATCAGGCGAGAGACTGATTTGCGCTCGGGTGAGCATATGCCAGCTTATCTTTTTGGTGTGCTTATTAGTTTTCACGCGGTCGATGACTTCGAAGGAGGAGCCAGGGCCTTTAAGGAAAGTCCTCTGGACGTGGTCGACATCCCCTCCGAACAGTTCCGTCAAATCGAAACCCGTAGAATCTGGCGTAGCGTATTCCAGGCGGCCAAAGCCTTCCACGCGGTGGAGACTGTCATTGACGTTAAGGGTGTTGTGATTGAAACTGTTTTTTGAAATCAGGGTCCACCGATCAGACTGTTGCTCCCTATTCCATAGATTGAAGCCGTCTAGTGATTCTAATTGATGGTAAGATTGCATTCCGAGGTCAACCGCCCACCGAATACCGCTCCGTTCAAAAATAAAGCTGCCAGCATCCATATTGCCGTGGCTCATGGCGGCCCGGCCGCCTTTGGTGCCGAGGAAGAAGCTGGGATCATTACGGTTCCGCATAATGGATAATGGCGTAAGTCCGCGACCGGAAAAGAGGGTTGGTAATGGCGCTTCGGGGTATTCACCGAGGCGAGCGAGCCAGGGAAGAGCTAGTGCTGCGGCTCTGGATACTTTGTCTTGATTACTGAATTCGCGGGGAATTTCTTCAGGGTTGTAAAGTCTGCCGTCCTTGTTTTCCAGTGCAAACCAAGCCAGAAAGTCACTGCCGCCACGACCTGCGTCGGCGCGGCTATCGCCGAAGTTGTAAAAATCACCACTAGGCGCGCGGTTTAGTTTGTGAAACAGGCCACTACTCAGGAAGCCAGGGCTTTGGGAAAGGCCAAAGTCGGTGCCGAAGGCCGTACGCAACAACTCTACTGTGATAACCGAATAACCAGTGCCGTAGGCCCAGTAGGAAGATCCTTCGGGGTAGATGCCGTCGGGGGCATAGGTTCTTAAGGCGTGTGGCATTCCCTCTAGCGCCCGTTGTAGAGCCTTGGTAGCTGCATCAGGGTGCTCGTCAGCCAGTACTAAGGCTGCGGCGATGGTACCACCGTGGCAAACTTGGTTCCAATTATTGGTGCCTTGCAACCACCAGGATGCTACTGCAAGCGAGGGTTGTAGGCCCTTGGTAAGTAAGGCGCGGCGCGCAGGTGCAATGATTGTTTGGGGCAGTGCTCCTCCGGCCCAATCCAAACCGATGGCTACGGCTAATGACATTTCAGCTACGTCGAGGAAGTGTTTCGGGTTCCAATCGGTGAAGGCGCTCACGGCCATTAGTTCCTCGCCGAGGCGATCTAGAAAGCGCTGGTCTTTGCTCAGTAAGTAGGCCATACCTAGCAAGCCATTTCTCCGCAAACTTTCCCGACTGACGGAAAGCAGGCGTCGGCCCGTCATTTTTCGCGTCAGCATAGGTAGGGTCAGTATTTCTTCGGCGTGGTGTAGCAGGCCAGCGTAGGCGAGTTTCAGGAAAGGGTCTTCCATTACCTGCTGGCGTAGCGTCATTAATTCTCCTTCCCGAAATAGTAATTGTGGCCGGTCGAGGAGCAATAATTCCTGAATACCTTGCTCGGTAAAGGGGTTGTCCAGAGGATGTACCGGTGCTAATTCCGCCGGGTCTTGGGCAGTAAGCGAGAGGGCAAAGAAGAGGAGGCAGAAGAGTAAGCAGCGCATGGATCGAAAGATAACGGTAATCATGAAAAGGAGACGTGACCCATAGGCCACGTCCCCCAGTATTGAACAAACTGCTGTTAATGTTAATAGGTCTCCAAACATTTAGCCGCTAGAAAGGCACTACGTCTTCGGGTACTTCCTGGACTTTGGCTTTGGGAGCTTGCTTTTTAGTACTACGCTTAGCCTTAGGCTTACTTTCTTTCCCGGTTTCTAAGGCTGCGGACTTATCTTCTTCTGGCTGGACTTTTCCTGGGCTCAGAAAGGTGAATTCGCTAGCGATGATTTCTGCGGTAATTCGTACTTGGTCATGCTTATCGATCCACTTACTGTACCGCAGGGCTCCGGCAACGCAGACCTGGCTGCCGCGTTCCAGGTACTTTCCGAAGGTCTCGGCCAGCTTACCGAAAGCCTTAACTCGATGCCACTCGGTGCGCTCCTGGCGATTACCATCGCGATCTTTGAAGTAGTCATTGGTGGCTAGGCGGAATTCCGCGACCTGCGTTCCGCTGGCTAGGGTAGTGAGGATGGGGGCACCGCCGAGGTTGCCAATAAGGGTGATGTTGTTGCGAACTTGCATACGAAAGGAATTTTTGAGCCACATTGGTAGAGTTGATGAATGTGACCCGGGTGGGTAATACGTCATACAATTCTAGGCTACCATGAGCGGCAGTCCCTTTCAATTGGCGACAAGACAAAGGTGAGGGAATGCGCAACCATTAGTCGTAATTTATACGTATACTTTCGTTTATATTCGTTTATAAACGTTTTTATCCGTATAAATACGATTATTGTAGCTGATTATCAGTAACTTATGTTTTGAAAGAGTTTTGGGGTTTAATCCAAATAATTCGCAATCATTTAGCCATTTGAATACCGGACACTCGGAGTGTCCCATACGCAAATCGGGACCTCCGAGTTAGGGTGTCCGATATTCACGCAATCAGCTTGTTAATGATTGCTCTTTTTTGAGCTACCGTAACGGGTTCGCTTTTTTGTTTGGCTTGCTGATACAAGGAGAGGACAGTGCATGCTT
>JBCDGT010000294.1:0-5252 GCA_038750915.1 Bacteroidota bacterium | reverse complement strand
CTTTTTCAACGCTCGATTAACGTATACTAGCAAATAGGACATTTTTTTAGTTTACAGTTAGGGTAAACCTACTCGTTACCCAAAGATTTTAAATTCTGGATCAAACAGTTGTTTCGCATCCAAAGCAACACCGGAGTGGAATACTCACTCTGGAGTTGTTTTGGGTGCTTTTTTTGAGGTATTCCAGCTTGAAATTTGGGCGCGGTCGCAGGTGCAATGAAAGGAATAAGGCAATACCTAGAGAGTGCCAGTGCTTGCTGTAAGCCTTAATTCCATATCAAGCCCTTCCGGCACTTCTTCCCTAAAATGAGAGATAAAAATTACCGTTCGCTCCGGCGTCATAATGGCGCTAAGTAGTTGCTGGCAGCGGTAAATAGTAGCAGTATCCATACCCTGAAAGGGCTCATCGAGCAAGAGTACAGGTGGTGCCTTAATGAGGGCCCGCAACAACAATAATAAGCGTTGTTCTCCGGTAGAGAAGTGGTTGAAAAACACCTCTTTTCTGGTTCCCAATCCGGCGTAATCCAAGAGCATCTCCAAAAAACGAGATGCTGCTACAGACGGTCGTTTTGGCGACCGGAAGGAATCCCTTAAACCGCTCAAAACTACCTCACTTGCCATCAGTTGACCGTCAAAGAAAGTATGGAGTTCCGGCGAGGTAAACCCGATTCTTCTTTTTACTTCCCAGATGCTTTCGCCCCGCCCCCGGCGGTGGTCAAACAGGTACACCTGGTTAGCGTACGCTTGGGGATGATCGGCGTAGATCAAGCTGAGCAGGGTGGACTTACCACTCCCGTTAGCACCGCTTACTACCCATTTCTCTCCCGGCCTGACGATCCAGGAAAAGTCATTGAAAACCGCCTGGTCGCCGTAGGCGACGGAGACCTTCTCCAGGCGGACAACGGACTGGTACGTCAAACCAATATCCTTCCTCCGGTAATATTGACCAATTTCGTTTAACGCAACTTCGTCCCCTCTCGTTAAAGCTGGTAGCTGTTTCCAGGAAACGATGTTAGTTGCCGAGTCCACCTGTCCCGCCATTAAATGCAAACGGTGGGTAATACAAGCGGGTAGCTGAGAAAATTGCCCCGACAAGATCAAGGTGATCCCTGTATTAGCCACTAGTTCCTCCAAAAGCTGATTCAGATTAATGCGGCTACCAGCATCAAGGCCGAGGTAAGGGTTATCGATCACGAGTACCTCTGGTTGGCCAGCCAAAGCTTTGGCCAAGAGTAGCTTACGGGTTTGTCCGCTGGAGAGCTTTATTCGCTCTCGATCGAACAAGTCCCCTGCGCCCAGCTTCCGCAGGGCGGTATGGGCGGTGGCAGAGGTATGTCCATTGGCGAGCAGGTACTGGCCAACAGTTAGGTGGCCATCCGCGTCGAAGGCATTGAAGCGTTGCTGATAGTAGTGGACAGCATTAGCATTGTGGAACAACCGCCCGGTATCGGTAAAAGAAATCAGGCGGATACTACCCGCCATTTCTTCCCGCAGACCCGGCCAGGAGCGGCTACCCACCACCCGCCGATGCTGCCCGGCTAAGGCCTCCACCAGGGTGCTCTTGCCGGCACCATTAGCTCCAGTTACCACCCAGTGCTGCCCACGGTTGATCGTCCAATTGATTTCCCGTAAGATCGTGGCGTTGCCACGGGCGACAGTAAGGTTTTGGAGATGGACAAGAGGTAATGGCATCTGGGGCTAAACTAGCAATCCAATAGCGAATATCCTTACGAGTACTCAAATCAGCAACCAGTACCATCGCTCACGGAGTGAGCATCAACCGTTTCTTTCAACTTTCAGCGTTCGGATTTTCTACTTCCCACTGCTTATTGCACCTGCGGCCTCGCCAAAATAGAATTGAAAAGGTTTGATTTAAAATTTAGCATTTAACATTTTACGCGCGCTATCTGTCACATAAATTTTAATTGTTACTTGTTAAATCGAGAATGCTAAATTTCACTCTTCCAGCCGTCGCAAAGCCTTATTCGCAATGATGAAGGCCCCGTAGCCACCCACTACGTTGTTGTGTACCTGGACGGGTTCGGCGAAAGGATTATCGCGAGATTCCTGGTAGGCGGCAAAGGACCGCATGTACCGGTAGGCATCTTCACTAAGGTGAAAAACTTCGAGGAAAGGGATAAACTCAGTGAAATTATCGGCCTGGAGCCGCACCCGGTAGCGGGTGCCATCGAAGGATTGATCGGATAGGACAAAATCAAAGTCTAATCCATCGGAGAGTAAGGGATCAGGGCTGGTAAGAAATAAGGAATTGAGCCGAGTAGTATCCTCCCGACACCTGGACTCGCCGGTCAGGGGATCAAAAATGCAAGCTTGTTCGGCCACCGACACCCGAAAAGCGTAGAAATTCTCTTCTCCTGGCGGGTCGATCAGGTCAAATTCTACCTCGTCTACCCGAAAGCCTTCGCTATCGATGGCACCATCGCGGGTGTAGCGCACGTTTTCAAAAACCGGGACGGTAGGCATCGCTTGCGTTGCCTCCACCGGCTCGAAGCCTTCCAATTGGCCGACTAAGCGATAAGTAGCGGCATTCCCTGTAATGGGTTCACTCAATTGCATTCCTTGCCAAAAACGTCCAGAGGAGACGCCGTAACTGCCCATACCGATCAAGACATCATCTTGGTATAATTCCAGCTTGGCCCCACGATTATCGTTTTCATCAAATTCATCCAGGATGCCCCGACTAACACCAAGTAGGGCTTTGGCCAGTGTATCACCCGTTTGCAAATTCAGGGATAGAACTGGCAGCGGCTCGTGCTCAGGGATGGGAATATTGACGACCTGACTGAAGCTATCTTCGTCGCAAGCGGCGATGGTGAAGAGGATTGGCAGGAAGAGTAGGTAGAGGAAGAATGAACGCATAAGAGGAGGAGCTAGGGGGCTAGGAACTGGGAACTGGGAACTGGGAAAATTAGAATTTAAACTGGTAGGCGACGGAGGGGATGATGGGGAGGATACTGATCTCGCGTACTCGGCGTTCGGTGGTGCAGCCCTGGTCGTTACAGGTGGTGCGGTCATCGGCGGTGAGGAAGTAGGGGTTGCGGTGCCAGTAGGCGTTGTAAGCGCCAATGACCCAGGTGCGTTCGCCCCAGCGCTTCTGTTTGCGAAAGGAGATGCTAACGTCGAGGCGATGGTAGTTGGTCATCCGGAAGCTATTCTTCTCCACTCCCGCTTCGATGGTAGGGTCATAAAAAAAGCGTTGGTCGTCACGGCGGGCGGTTTCGTACTGGAAAGTGGGTAAGGAGACGGCATTACCGGTTCCGTAGACGAAAGCGCCGGAAAGCCACACCCGGTCGCTCAGATTATAGTTGCCAACGATGCTGAGGTCGTGCCGTCGGTCGTAGCGAAAGGGGAAGCGGTTGCCGCTGTTGATCTCATCGAACTGCCGCCAGTTCCAACTCAGGGTGTAGCCTAGCCAGCCGGTGAAGCGGCCGCGCTTTTTCTGGACGAAGAGCTCCAGGCCGTAGGCTTCTCCGTCGCCCTGGGTGACTTTGTTTTCCCAGTCGTCCTCAATACCGAGAAAAAAG
Organism: Bacteroidota bacterium; assembly: GCA_038750915.1. GTDB lineage: Bacteria > Bacteroidota > Bacteroidia > Chitinophagales > Saprospiraceae > Neolewinella. Next base: position 1,707 of record JBCDGT010000294.1, on the reverse strand, counting down.
CTAGCCCCTTCGCGGAAGGAGACCACGTTTTTCATCTGTTTGTAGTAGGCCTCGAGGCTGACCTCGTATTCATCATCGTAGGTTTTTGCCACCCCCGCCGCTACTTGCCACGATTGTTGGGGCAATACCCGATCGGTACTCGGCACCCAAAGGTCAGTGGGTAGGCTCAGTGCTTCGCTGGTCAGCAGGTTGATGTACTGCTGCATGGTGCTGAAGCTGGCCTTTACCGCCAGGTCGTTTTTGAGCAAGTAGCGTAAGCCGAGACGTGGTTGCAGGCTGGTGTAAAGCTCATCATTGACTCCGAAAGCAGAGAAGTGCAGACCGGCATTTACCTTCAGTGGTCCCAGGCGAAAATCGTCTTCTAGGTAGGCGTAGAATTCGTTGCTGTAATCAACTTGGCTGCCCACCAAGGTATCCAGATTCACTTCTCCTTCGCTCTCTGCTTTGAGAGAAACAGCCCCGGGGCGGTAAGTGTGGTTGGTCCAGCCGCCGCCGAAGCGGAGGTAGTGGTCGGGGTTGGGGATGTAGTCAAAGTCGACCTTGCCCCCGAAATCATAGATGCCGGAGACGTAGCGGGCGCGGAAGTCGTCGATACCGTCATCAGCCAGGGCATCAACGTTGATTTCGTAGCGGCTGTAAGTAGCCGTAGTATTTAGGAAAAGCTTAGGGCTGATTTGCCAATTCCAGCGGGCGGCGGAGATGATGTTACCCCAGTCCGTACCACCCCCGAAACGGTCTTCGTCTTCGCGGATCTCAGTGCCAAACACGTCCGCGCCGGAGTAGAAGCTGAGAAAGAGGCGATGGTTCTCGTTCACCTTATGCTGTAGCTTGGCGTTCAGGTCGTAAAAATAGAGGCTCAGGTCTACGTCGGAGCCCTCGTTGGCCGCCGCGCTCTTAATCAGCGGTTTGGCGATCAGGTCAGCGTAGGTTCGCCGGCCCGACACCAGGATACTGGTTTTATCTTTTTTGATCGGTCCACTCAGGGTCAGTTTACTGGAAATGATCCCGATAGAACCTTCGCCTTCCCATTCCTTGAGGTTGCCCTCTTTCATGTTGATCTCCAACACCGAGCTGAGGCGGCCGCCGTAGCGGGCCGGGAAGCCGCCCTTGGTGAGGGTGACGTTGCGCAGGGCATCGGCGTTGAAAACGGAGAAGATGCCAAGGAGGTGGCTGACGTTGTACACTGGCACTCCGTCGAGGAGTACTAGGTTCTGGTCCGGGCTGCCGCCCCGGACGTAGAGGCCAGTGGTGCCTTCTCCCCCACTTTGCACCCCGGGCAGCAGTTGCAGAGTTTTCAGCACGTCTACTTCCCCGAGCAGGGCCGGGATGCGCTTGATCTGGGCTACTGGAACCTCCGTACGGCTCATCTGCGTTTGCTGCTCGATGCGTTCGCCACGGTCCGAGGTCACCTCTACCGTTTGCAGGTTGATGGAGGGGCTAAGTTTTACATCTAGTGTTAGGTTTTCTTGCAACAGCAGTCGCATTTCCTGGCCTTCGTAGCCGATGTAGCTAAAGCGCAGCACTACGCTATCGGCCGGTAAGGTCAGACTGTAAAAGCCGTAGGTATTAGCGATCGCGCCCTGGCCGGAGTTGAGGTCAATTACGTTGGCACTCAGCAGCGGCTCGCCGCTATCCCCATCGGTAAAGTAACCACTGATAGTGTACTGGGCGTCTGGAGCATTTTGTGCAAAAAGTGGGGCGCTGCCG
>JBCDGT010000293.1:0-5256 GCA_038750915.1 Bacteroidota bacterium | reverse complement strand
CGTTGACGCATTGGTCCATTGACGCATTGACGCATTGACGCATTGACGCATTGACGCAGGCATAAGGACAAATTATCTTGGTTGGTTAAGTACCGCTTTCCTCCCGGATGGGACTGGCGGTTTTGTCTTGGGGGCGCAAAGGTACGATGGGTCCGGGAATTAGGCAATAGTGAACGGGAGAAATAAGTGAATGCAGGAAGGAGTGATTGGGAGCATGAACATGAGCAAAAGGTAAACAGTAAAGTCACTCATTCTCGCATTCTTCTATTCCTCTATTTGTCCAAAGCTTTCATCCTACGAAACTAGCGTACTCCTTAAGACGCCGGCCTAAGTAACCGCTCCACTACCGCGCCACCAATGGCCAAACTGGCCGTCGCTGCTGGGCTGGGCGCATTGGCTACGTTAACTAGGCCCTCTCCTTCGTAAAAAAGAAAATCATCGACCATCTCCCCCTTTGGGCCCACCGCCATTGCCCTAACTCCAGCGCCGCCCGGCTGTAGATCTCCCATTCTTAGTGAAGGCATTAAGGGGAGTAGACTCCGGTGAAAAGCTTTCTTGCTGAAACTCCGCCTCAACTCCTCTGCCCCGTGGCGCCAGTGCTTCCTAGCTAGAGCCTGGAAACCAGAATACCGTAGGGTTTGGGACAATTCGGCAAGTCGGATCGTCCGGTTGTCGTAGCCTTCACGGGCAAAGGCCAGGACGGCATTTGGGCCCGCCTCCACCCTACCGTCAATCGTAGGGGTAAGGTGTACGCCTAGGAAGGGGAAAGCCGGGTTCGGTACGGGATAAATTAGGTGCTTGACTTTGGCGGCAGCCGTTGGCATTAACTCATAATATTCCCCGCGAAACGGTAAAATTTGTACGGCAGGCGGACGGCCCGCCATCGCGGTAAGCAAGTCTGATTGTAAACCGCCACAGTTGATTAAATGCTTAGTACGAAAAGTTCCCTGATTCGTTGCCACCGCAAAGACCTTACCATCTCGTTGGTAATCCAGTACTTCCGTCTGTAGGCTAAGGGTGCCTCCTTGACGCTGAAATTTTCGGGCGTATGCCTCGGTTACCTGGCCATAATCAACTATCCCCGCCTGCGGAACCCACAGGGCGGCAGCTCCTCCGGTGTAAGGGCTATGCTCACGCATTTCCTCGCCGCTCATCCACGCCAAGTTGCTCAATCCATTAGCTTTTCCTCTGGCTTCGATTTTGCGCAGGCCGGGGATTTCGCTCTTGGCGGCGGCAACAATGAACTTACCCGTTAAGCGGTAAGGAACGCCTTCTGTTTCGCAGAATTCAAGTAACAAATCGTATCCTTCTCGGCACATCCGCGCCCGGGTACCACCAGGTGGGTAATAAACCCCGGAATGAATAACACCACTATTATGCCCCGTTTGGTGGGCGGCTACGCGGTCTTCTTTGTCTACTACCAGCAAAGACCAGTCCGATCGCCTATCTTGTAAACGCAGGGCGGTGGCAAGACCAACGGCACCAGCGCCAGTTATTAAACAGTCGTAGATCATAAAATTGCGGCCTTTATAATTCTTCCGGCTCCGTTCGAATAGTTGAAATAGGATGGGGTCATACGAAGGTTGAGTACAGATCGGTCCGGATGAAAGCTCCTTTACCAATTTGGCCGAGCAAAACGGATACAAATATATGCAGTGGCAGAAACCGCCTACGAACCTTAGTCAGAGACTATGGCTGCCTAGCAAAAAAAAACACCCCTAACCGGGAAGGTTAAGGGTGTCGAAAAATCATCAAATAGTAATCTTACTTAGCCGAGGTAACGGCGTAAATTTCTTTGAAAGAAGTACCAAGCCCCCGTGAGGAACAAGCCTCCCATAGCAACAAGTATGGCAATTTTCTGAAGTACTACCGCAGGCGAAGCCTGCCGCCAAAGGATATCGTAGATGCCCTCTAATCCCCAATAATTGATGCTGAATTTGGCTAAGTACTGCATGAATTCGGGCATTATAAAAATCGGAATCATACTCCCACCCAGGGCGGACATTAGTAGGATTCCCGCAATCGAGAGGCCTTGCATTTGAGCGCGGGTGCTACTCCAGGAAGCTAACAACATGCCAAATGCAGAGCAGGTGAAAATCAAAGAAATAAGCACCAAGACCAGCAATTGGGGAGATAAGCTTAAGTCGAGTCCGAAAACCCACTGCGCAAAAAGAAACATCACCAGCAGTTGTAAAGAAGACACCAAGGCACCAAAAAGGAACTTAGCGAAAAAGAAAGCAACGGGGCTTGGCAAAGACTGTAAAAGCCGGGGCAGGGTTCCGTTTTCTCTTTCGGCTAAAATGCTTCCGGCAAGCCCCGTCACGTTAAACAACAATAAAATGATGGCTATACCCGCAACGGGCTGAACCAGCCAGGGATCATTACGACGAACTTCCGCTGGGGTAATCGCTCGGATCGAGAATCCACCAGGATTTTGGGAAGACGAGCTCGTATCCCCATTTGTTGTAAACTGGGCAATGGCAGGCCGTCCATCGTCAGCATCGGGCTTAAGGCTTTTGAGTCGGGGAACAAGAATAGATTGTAAAATACTCATTTCCATTTCTCGTCCTTCCTGGTATAACAACTCCCAAGGAAGCGGTTTGCCTGCGACGAAAGCTTCTCCGAAGCCTGCTTTAATAACTAATATACCCGCTCTGCGGCCGTCACGAACTACCTTTTCCCCTAAGGCGTAGTCTACCGTTTCAACGCGTAAAGATTTGCTACTATCTAATTGAGCGACGATGTACTGGGATACCATTGAACTATCTTGATCAACAATGGGTAACCATACCTGGCGAATTTCTCCGCTTTTACCGCTACTCCGCATTCCCGCAAAGGCCATGACGAAAACGGATATTAGCAGGATGGGTAAGGCAAACTTCATCGCTACGGCCTTCCGGTCAGCGAAAAGTAGTCTGAGGTCTTTGAAAAATATATTCCACATGGTATTAATCTCTTAGTTGGCGACCGGTAAGCTCTAGGAATACCGTTTCCAGGGTGACAGGTTGGGTGTCGATATCACGGATGTTTAAATCCAGAACGTTGAGTCGAGTTACTAAATCGGCAAGTTTACGGGTAGCCCCTTTCCCACGAATACTAAAACCAGTATCTGTTGCCTCCAGCTTGAAGGGAGCTACGATGGCGGCTACATCTGCTATTGTCTGATTATTGAGTGGGGCACCTAAACCGATAGCGATGGCCTCCAGGTGTTCAAAACCTGACCGGAGTTCCTCTAGGGTTCCTTCCGCGACTACACGACCTGCATCGACGATCGTGATGCGGTCACATAACTGCTCCACCTCCGGTAAGTAATGGGAAGTATAAAGAATGGTCATGCCTTTGGCGTTCAGGTCACGAATCAAGTCGTAGATAAGGTTCCTACTCTGTGGATCGATTCCTACGGTGGGTTCATCCATGAAGAGAACATCCGGATCGTGCATCAATGCAGCCCCGATGTTGATCCTGCGCTTCATGCCACCAGAGTACGTATCGACGGGGTCGTTTCGCCGTTCATAAAGACCGATCTGGTGTAATACCTCATCGGCTTTGGTGCGAAGAACATTTGTGGAAATTCCATGGAGCCCCCCCCAAAAAAGGAGGTTTTGATAGGCACTAAGTTCGCCATAGAGGGCTATCTCCTGTGGGATCAGACCGATTACCTTCCGGTACGATTTGGCACCGGGGTCAACCACCTCTCCATCGATGGAAATTTCTGCTTCATCGGCATCAATGAGTCCACTTAAAATTTTTATTAAGGTTGTTTTCCCCGCTCCATTAGGGCCAAGTACACCATGGATGGTCCCTTGCGTAATTTCCAAATCGATCCCGAAAAGAGCTTGCTTTTCGCCGTAAGTTTTTACAGCCTTAGTAATTTTAATCATGATAGAGGGAAGAGCTTGTGGTGGAAGGAATAAGGATACGCATCTTCAAAAGGTATTGCCCAAGGTCTATACCAACAAATTCATTAACTCCCATCGTCTTCCGGTCTCTCTTTTTGATTTTCACCAGGTGGTCAAATAAGGCCGGTTCGAGCGGGAAAGTCTTGTAGGTAGCTCGGTCGAAGAGAAAACCATTAGCATCCATTCGAAAGAGGGCGTAACGATCTGTATTAAAGAGTACTTCTTTACCGGCTACTATCACCGGTGATTCTTCCGGAGGAGCAACCTCTTCCCGAATCGAAGCCACGTCCAGAAATTTATGGAAGTAAAACCACGTTTGCCATTGATCAGGGTATTTACGTACGTAGTTCTCCAAAATTCCGTATAATTCACCGATGGCCGCAGCTAAAGCTACTTTATCTTTTCCCCGGCAATAAATAGGATCGTGGAATACTACCGCTGGTGCGAGAGAGTCACTTTCGGGGTAGTAGACGAATAGTGGAACAATCGGTTTACGCGTTATTTTAGCTAATACCGCAGCGCCCTTGCGCACGTAGATTGGTTGCCCTAAGAAGTTAAGCCTTGCCATTTTGCCATCCTTGCGGTATTCTCCCCCGATTCCGGTGTTGCCGTCCGCGAAGATGGCCAGTGAGATATTCCGCATCAGGTAGCCACTCATTTTTACCGCGGCACTGGGGTCTTCAGCGTTGAGAATATCAAAGTAAACCTCCGTGCCGAGGGAAGCTTGTACCCTAGCGACCGTTTGCCGTATGCGCTGCTCCTCGGCCCGGTATAACTTATCGTTGATGACCATCACAAAATCTACCCGTTGATGAACGAGAATACCGACGATAGAGCGGTAAGAGCCAAAATGGAAGGAAGTAAAAATAGCCGGCAAAGGACCAGTATATCCCCCAGCGGTAGATTCTTCTACGTGGGCTAAGGCCAAATCAATTGCCTCGCAATTTTCATGCTCCTGCAATAACATCGACCGATATGTCAATAAATTGATGTACTTGTTCCAATGCTTGGATGGCGGCAGTTCAGGCAAACAACGACGTAAATTGGTGGAGAAGAGCGTAAAATCCTTAACCTGCCAATTAAGTGCTTTATCCAATTCTCTATTCGTAAGAGCTTGACGGCTTTCCGAAAAACGATGGGCATTAATGCCCGTAAGGCTAGAAGCAGGAGTCATCATAAGAAGTTAGATTTATATGGATTACATGAAGCGATCCACGGTTTTTGTCCGTTGGTCAATTCCCCAATTAAAGAAGGCCCCGAAGTAAAAGAAGCGAGGAGCCGTAGGGGTAATAGCGCGGCGTTGGGTTGGATCTAAAGTGCCGTATTCGTAACCGAAAACCTACCCGGGCTATGCTTT
>JBCDGT010000292.1:0-5258 GCA_038750915.1 Bacteroidota bacterium | reverse complement strand
TGCGCCCCAAAACCACCTATCTAAACTTTGAGGCGGTATGGAAACCCGCCTACGAGTTTGATTGTATCGACCACCTAACACCGTAAACCCAATTTGGTTTTTAGAACATCCAAATTTTTTGTTAAAAAATTGAATGATGGTTATTTAGCTCCATTATAGAAGGCTGATTCCCCCTGATCCAACGTGTAGCCTCCTCAGAAGCTAGGGACGAAGATGCGCTAGGCTTATCTTGATTTTATACCAGTATTAAATATAGCTAAAGTGTCTTGCGCCGCAACTTTAGTCTGCTTTATCCGGGTTATCTTTCCGAAGTAAAACAGAATTTATGTCTGATACCATATTAACTGAAATGAAGTGGCGTCGCTATAACGGCAGTCCGATTGAATTACCGATCGAAGCTGCCGTACGGGAAACCCTCATTCGGGAACGTGAGGCGGGACATCGCTTGAAAGTATGCATTGGAACCGATAGTCAGGTAAGGGGTAAGCTTACTGAGTTTGCTACCGTGATCGTTTTTCTTCGGGAGAAAAAAGGTGGCTTCATGTTCATCGCCAACTACAAGAGCGAACAGAAAATGAGTATCCGTGAGCGGATGATCCTAGAGGTCGCTCGTTCCGTAGAAATTGCTTATGCGCTCTGTAACCTACTTGATGAGTATAAGGTAGAATTGGAAGTACACGCCGACATCAATACCGATCCTCACTTCAAATCGAATACTGCCTTAAAGGAGGCGATGGGGTATATTCTGGGTATGGGCTTTGTCTTCAAGGCTAAACCGGACGCCTTTGCGAGTTCCACTTGCGCTGATAAGGTTTGTTAGGCGACCACTAGCCTAATGCATTAAGAAAACAATAACCTATTTTAGCGCATATTTTGGATGGGGTAAACCGTTTACCCGTCAAACTACCAGACGCATGTTGAAGAATTTCCTCCCGCTATTCGTCCTGATCTTCACGGCCTTCTCCGTTAATGCTCAAAAGGCCTTTCCCACGCCAACCCTTGCGGACGCGAGTTTGCAGTCGGTAGAGCTAAGCCAGTTCGTAGGCCAGGGCAAACCTACCGTAGTGGCGGTTTGGGCCACATGGTGCCAGCCTTGTCACATGGAGTTGGATCACATGAAGTCCTACCTGGATAAGTGGCAACAAGAGTACGGTGCCAATGTACTGGCTATAAGCGTAGATAAGCGCCACATGGTCAATCGCATTACCCCTTTGGTTAAGCGTAAAGGCTGGAAGTACGATATTTTGGTAGATACTGATGGCAAACTACAGCGCGCCCTTGGCTTTACCAGCATTCCACAGATGTACATTCTCGATGGTGCTGGTAACATCGTCCGTGAGTTTACTGGTTATCAAAATGGCCGAGAAAGTCAGGTAGATGCCGTAGTAAGTAAACTGGCTAAATAATTAGTTATTAGGCCCTGCAGGGCAGGTACCAGATAGCGAGGGGTTGTCAGCAACCCCTCGCTATTGTTTTTTCATTACTTACACGTCTACTTCGAAGGTGATCTTCACGTTGACGCGGAATTTGTCCACTTTGCCGTCTTTGACGGTAACGGACTGCTCGTTTACGTAGGCAGAACGAACGTGACGGACGGATTTTGCGGTACTTTCTACCGCATTAGAAATGGCCTCTTCGTAGCTTTTACTACTTTCGGCGAGAACTTCGATGACTTTAAGAACTTTTGCCATAACGGAAAAAGGGTTTGTGCTGCTTACAAAGGGTTAGCAGCGGGTTTATTGTTCGATGATGCCCAGCAACATAAAACCAGGCTTGCGGCTTTTATCTACTTGTACCCTGAGGTCTAAGCGGTCCTCAGCGGAAGCCGAATACGGAAGGACGGGATGAGCGGAAGTAGAAAAAGTTTGGGCGACGATTCGCTGTTGTTGGTTGGCTAAATATAAGTTAAGCTCCTGAATATTCGGTTCGGCTACGGCTAGGAAAGTATGGCGACCGTGGCCAGGGCGCAAACCCCGTAGCGTGACACCTTCTTCCTCGTCTAGGAAAAAGCCGAAGATGGACCATTGATGATTACCGCTTTCCCAGGAGGCACCTTTACGAGTCAAAGTTTCTTTCCCGTGGGTGAAAAAATCGTTAGAGGTTGCTCGAAAGTTACTTTCGTAGATAGAACCACCCGAACCACAAAGCAGACTAATTCCTAAAAAAGAATGGGCAGTTGGTCCACTAACGGCGTGAAGCTGTAATTGGTAAATACCGTCGGACTCCACCGTATATTCCACAATCGGGGTGCCGTCTTTGGCGTCATCGCTGGCCAGAACCTGTCCTTTTTGGTCTCTGAGGTAAAGGTCAATGTCATAGCTTTCTGATTCGGCGGAAGCCAAAAAAGTGTAGCTAAGATTCGCACGGAGGGCAACTTCCAGGCTAATGGTTTTTCCGGTACGAAGGCTGGCGGCTGCCAGGCACAGCCGTGGTCGCCATTCCACCCCACTGATGGCGGCCATCAGGTTGCCTTTTTCGAAAACGTTATTGAGGCTGCGTCGTAAACGCACGGAAGAATTTGGTAAATCGTTGGCTATTTCTTGGGCGCGCCCGCTGGTGCAGGCGAGGCAACAAAAGAGCAAAGTTAAAACGGAGGCCTGCAGCCATTTTAATACTTGGTGGGCCGTAAACTTACCAGCCCCCGCGTGTGCTTTCGCGAGTTGTTGTTGGGCTGCCGCCGCCTGCTTTCTGACTTCCCCGTTCAGTAATTTACTTACAACCACCTTAAGAGCGTTTCCCGTATCAACACTGAAAGCGCCCCCGCGTTCGATTGCCGCGGCGGCTTCGGGAAACTTTTGGTGGCGCGGTCCGAAAATGGTGGGTAAATTATAGGCCAGTGGCTCTAAGGTATTGTGTAAGCCCGTTTTAAAAGCACCACCTACGTAGGCAAGATCCCCATAGCGGTACACCCTGCTCAACATACCGATGGTATCTAAAATCAAGACGCGGCTACTGACCGTATCCGCTGGCTGAGCAGTGGTGTAGCGTAAAGCGTTCCATTGCACCTGCGTGCGCGCCACTTCGTGCTCGTGTAGTTGATGCGGGGCAAGGATGATGCGCACCTGCCTAGGCATATCCTCCCAGGCAGCCCATAAAACACGGATGTCTTCCGGCCATACGGAACCGGCAACGATGGTGAGGCCCTCAGCGGTAAAAGCTTCTATAAGCGGATCATTAAAAGGGGTCTCCGCCAGCTCAAGGGTTCGGTCCATGCGGGGGTCACCACCCACCACAACGCGGTCTTTTGGGTACTTAGCCGGGCCGGTGAGTAGGTCTGCGTCTTGTTGAGTTTGGGTGATGATACCATCGAAAAAGAACAGCATTTTTCGCCACCATTGTTGGTTTCTACCGTGAAAAAAGCGTTGCTCTGGTCGAAAGCTGGCAGCAATCAAATAGCAGGGGATACCCGCACGGTGTAAGGTGCGTAAATGATAAAACCAGAACTCATACTTGACAAATAGGACTACTTCTGGGCTAACCTCCCGTATCCACTGTTTAGCGGATTTTGGCCCGTCAGCTGGTAAATAACGCACATGATCTACTGCTTCGGAATCCTTGCATCGCTCGTACCCACTAGGGCTGAAAAAAGTGAGTACCGCAGTCCAGTCAGGATGTGCTTCGCGAAAAGTAGCCATAACGGGCCGCCCCTGTTCCCATTCCCCAAGACTGGCGCAGTGCATCCAAACGACTGGCCCCCGTGGCTTGGGAAGAGGTAATTGGTCCCTGCGACCATTCACCCATTTACGAGCTTGGGAGTTCCCGAAAAATGCTACTACCCGAATGGCTAGGTGGTAAGCGGAGGTGCCAAGCCAGTAGAGGAAAGTCAAGACTAATAGAAGATTTCCCGCCCTTCGCCGAAGTAGAATGGAATGATCAGTCCGGCTTTGAAGCCAAGCAGGATGTCGGTCCGCCCATCACTGGGTGGAGGCGTTCCGAGGGCATAGTCAAAGTTGCGCAAGGCATTGGTAAAGCCAGCCATCAGCTCTCCACCGATGTAGAAGTTCAGCCGCCGATCTTCGGCCAACTGTTGGTAGCCAATGAATTGGTGGATGGCGAATCCTCCGGTGAGCCGGTCGTAGCCCGGAAGTAATTCATCGTTCAGCTGAGGAACGTTCTGTACTGGATCATCTTGGATACGAATGCGATGGAAAAAATATCCCGGGCTCGTTTTCAAGTGAATACCCGCCCGTTGGTTTTTCCCAATTCGAAAGGTATAGCCTACGCTAGCACCAAGGAAGAGTTGCCGCTGCCGCAACTGGATGTCGGCGGGTTCCCGTTGGTTGCCGATTAGGAAACCATCCGTCGTGCGTAGGCTGGCGAGTACGTCCTCTTTTACCTGACTCCCAAAACCAAATTGGGCTTTGGCACCAAATTCGAAACCACTGTTTTGAGGCACCCAGTTCAACCCACCATCAATGGCCCAACCGTTACCGAAGCGCTCCGATAAGTCGCCGGCACTATTGAAAGGACCGTAGCCTAAGTGTACACTCAAGGCTCGGTCTAGGTTTTTAGCACCGGCAAGGCCCTGAGCGGAGAGGGAGCCGCCTAGGAGGAGTAAGATGATTAGCTTGATGGAGAGGTAGCGAGATCGCAGTATGGTCAAATTCTCAGGGATTTAAATTTGGTGGAACAGCTGGACGCTCGGAGTGTGCCGGCTACACTCCGAGCGTCCATTTTTCAGAGGTACAAATGATATCTTTTATCCCAATAATTTTTCTTTCTGGGTCTGATATTCCTGCTGGGTTAGGATTCCAGCATCGTGTAATTCGCGTAAGCGGGTGATTTGCTCAAGTAAATCGGGCGTTGCCTTGGGCGTTTCGCTAAAAGCGGCTCGGGGTTGATCTTTATTAGTTCCGGCAGCGGTATTGGGAGGAGTATTGAAATCTTCAATGGTCTCTTCCACGGTTTCGGTGGGGGTAGGAGGAGCTAACTCAAGCAAATTAAGCCGGCGGTAGTTATTAGTCCGGAAGTTGCCGTAAGCGGTGGTTTTGCGCAGGGTGGCCAGTGCCGGATGCTTTTCGATCCGTTCGGGCTTAGGTAGACCAAAAGTGACGGATAGCTCCAGGTGTCGCATGGCCTCCGGGTACTGTCCCACTGAATGTCCAACCCCAAGGCCTCGTAGCGATCGACGATGGCCCAGAGCTGCTCGGGTCCCGTTAGGCTGCCGATGTCGAAATGGGACTGGAGCCCGACGCCGTCGATCGGAGCGCCGGCCTGTTGCAAGGCTCGTAGTTGCGACTCGAGCAACCGCTGGTTCG
>JBCDGT010000291.1:0-5258 GCA_038750915.1 Bacteroidota bacterium | reverse complement strand
CAAAGAAACGCCCGCCGCCAACTTTTATGATGGCTTGGGTAGCCTTAAGGACGTCGACCTTACGGCAGCTAGTCTTGGCTTTAAGATCGTCAACACGCGTGGTTTTAATTCTACTAACCCCGTACGGTCCCTCCAAATCATCGACGGAGTCGATAACCAAAGCCCGGGGCTGAACTTCTCCCTTGGTAATTTCCTCGGGGCTTCAGAACTGGACGTTAATCGCGTCAATCTGGTAGTGGGGGCCTCTTCGGCCTTTTACGGCCCCAACGCCTTCAACGGCGTAATTGCTATGGAAACGAAAGACCCGTTTTTACAGCAAGGACTCAGTGCGCAAATCAAAGTAGCGGAACGCAACCTGATCGAAGGGGGTTTCCGGTGGGCGCAAGCCTTGAAAAATAAAGACGGTCGCGAGTGGATGGCCTACAAGCTTAATGCCTTTGGCTTCCGGGCCAACGACTGGGAGGCGGACAATTTAGACCCTGTCTTCGATACCGATTTGGGAGTGGACAACCCCGGCGGTTACGATGCTGTCAATCTTTACGGTGACGAGTCGAACCGCTTTTTTGATTTTACTCGCATCAATGGCCTGGGGATGATCCGCCGCCAGGGCTACGCGGAGCGTGATCTAGTAGACTACAACAGCCGTAACGTTAAGCTTGGAGCTGCCGTACACTTCCGGCTCAATCCTAAGAAAACACTCGAAAGTACGGAACTTCTCCTGACCTCCAATTACAGTACGGGAACCACGGTATATCAGGGAGACAACCGTTTCAGCCTTAAAGGCATCCAATTCTACCAACACCGCTTAGAACTGCGTAACCGGGACAACTTCTTCCTGCGGGCCTACGTCACGCATGAAGACGCCGGCGAGAGTTACGATCCCTACTTTACGGCCATCGAACTGCTCAACCGCCACAAATCCGACAGTCGCTGGGCGTTGGACTATCGGAGCCTTTGGTTGTCCCGCGGGGCCCCACAAATCGAAATGCTGGAAGGATTTCCAGACTGTCCTACCTGTACGGTGCCGGAACGTCGACAGTTAGTCCGCGAATTTTATGCTACGGATCAAGTCCAATCATTGCTCCCAGATCTTCACCAGCAAGTACGGGAAGTGGCCCAGCTGGCAAACGTAACGGGGACCCAAGACTACTTCCAAGTAGGTACGGAGCGCTTTCAGCAAGAATTCGATGATATTACCAGTACCCTTATAGGAGAGGGAGGTACTCGCTTCTTTGACCGAAGTGCTCTTTATCATATTCACGGAGAAAAGCAGTTGAAATCAGTTTGGCAGCCCTCGGAAAACAGTAACCTAGATTTAACCGTAGGGGCCAATTTCCGTCAGTATACGCCCAATAGTCGAGGAACCATTCTCTTGGATACGATGGGCCGCAACATTGATGTAAGCGAGTGGGGTGCCTACGGCGGTGGTACGATGAACATCAACAATAAGGTACGCCTTAGTGCTAGTTTGCGGGCGGACAAGAACCAGAATTTCGACTTGCTATTTTCACCAGCTGCGTCGGTGGTGTATATACCTCGCCCCAACACCGTACTGCGAGCCTCCTTTAGTTCCGCTATCCGGAACCCTACCCTGAACGACCAGTATTTATTCTACAACGTTGGTCGGGCGATCCTTTTGGGTAATGTTGATGGGGTCAATAACCTGGTTACTATCGAAAGCTTAGAGGAATACCTCAACACCCAGTTTCGGGCGGATAGTATCCTCGATTACTTTGACGTTGCGCCCATTCGGCCCGAGCAGGTTCGGACCTTTGAGCTCGGTGCCAGATCAACCATTGGTGATAAACTCTACCTCGATGCGACCTACTATTTCAGTCGCTACGAAGACTTCATTGGCTTCAATTTTGGAGTAGATATTGTAGTAGCTGGCGGCTTTATCGATGAAGCGCAAGCTTTCCGAGTGGCAGCCAACGCTACCGATGTTGTTACTACTCAGGGCTTTAGTTTAGGAGGGAACTATTATTTCGGCAATTACTACAGCCTGAATGGTAACTACAGCTGGAATGTACTGAACACGGAAACGGACGACCCCATCATTCCGGCTTTTAACACACCGGAACACAAATTCAATATCGGTGTTTCCGGGAGAAATATTCCCGTTTCTTTATTCGGAAAACCGGTGCAAGATTTTGGCGCTAGTATCAATTACAAGTGGGTAGATTCCTTCATTTTTGAAGGCAGCCCTCAGTTTACTGGCCCCATCCCGAGTTATGGTATGTTAGACGCACAACTAAATTTCACCTTACCAAAAATTAATACGACTATTAAGGTCGGAGCCAGCAACCTGCTGGATAACCAAGTTTTCCAAGTGTACGGGGGGCCACGGATCGGTCGCCTCGCTTATGTCTCTGCTACCTACAATTTTGTGAAAAGGTAATTACTTAACCATTCAACTCGATTTACATGCGTAATATTTTTACTCTAACCATCGTGCTGCTCTTTGCTCTGGGGAGTGCGCTTCAGGCTCAGTTCCGCTACATTGAGCCAATCTTCTCACAGACCGAGATAACGACCGATACTTTTGGTTCTAATATCGATCCTTACAACTTGCAGCTGGTCGTGGCTGGTGTCCCGGAAGCCTTAGCACCGATCAATCGCCCCTTGCCAATGGACGTCTACGAACCGTTAGGGGACACAGTAAGCTTACGCCCCGTTGTTGTAATTTACCATGGTGGTAACTTCTTACCTCAATTCGTTAACAATAGTATTCTCGGTACCCGTAAAGATTCCTCCGTTGTCGAATTCATGCACCGTTTCGCTGAGCGGGGTTACGTTGGTATTGCCGCTTCGAACCGGGTAGGTTGGGACCCTACTGCGCCCGATCCTGACGTTCGCACCAGTACTCTGTTACAGGCTGCTTACCGCGGCGGACAGGACGGCCACATGATGGCCCGCTACCTACGAAAAACGGTAGTAGAAGAGGGTAATCCGTACCGCATTGACACTAGTCGTATTGTCTTCATGGGACTTGGAACTGGTGGTTACTTAGTAATGACGCATGCTTTCCTAGACAGTATCCCCGAGATCCTGGCGGACGATCGTTTCTACGACCTAAACGACAACCCTTACGTAGTGGAGGCTTTCAACGCTGATCCTCAGGGTACGCTTCCCGCTAACTTCCCACCCCAACTCGGGGGAAGTGTCTCAAATATTCCAAATCACCTCGGTTATAATAGCTCCGTAGCCATGAGTATCAATGTTGGTGGTGCCCTAGGGGACCTCGACTGGATGCAGGGTAAAGCTTCTGAACCACTCACGGTGGCCGTGCATGATCTTCTGGACCCAGATGCTCCGTTTAGTTTTGGTAATGTGATCGTACCAACTACGGAAGAACTTGTTATCACAGGCGCTTCCGGATCTGAGCAGATAATTAAAACGGCCAATGAGTTGGGGATCAACGATGCCCTGAATTCCGCTAATTCCACTAGCCTTTCCGGCATTTTCGGCGAGCTTGCCCGAGAACTTAACGTGCGTAGAGAAGGCCGCAAGACCGATACAATTGATCCAGATCCAAATAATATCACTGGCTTCCCGGAATTCGCGCTTAGCCATGACAACCTACTGACCATCGTACGTGAAGACTCTCTTTCTGGCTTGTATAACTGGGGTGAGGAAACGGCTATTCGGACAGCCGTTGCTACTTACAATGCCCTTCCACTGGGCCCCGATCGCGATGCTGATGATATTATTGCCCGAGCTGCGGATGGTAACCCCAATGCCTACAATGCCGCCAGTGCCAGGCTAATGGTGGACACCGTTATGGCTCACCTGCTGCCCCGGATGTACATTGGTCTGGATTTAGAAGAAGCCGTGGGAACCAACGATATCGTACCCGCTGCAAATATCGGCCTGGAGGTATTCCCGAACCCCACTGCGGAGGGCTTTACGGTGCGTACCGAAGCGGAGCACAAAATTCGCTCTCTCCATATTCTGGATTTCAACGGTCGTACCGTAGCTACTTACCCCTCAATTAATCAGAGTACCTTCCGCATTGAGCGGGGGAACCTTCCTCGTGGCAATTATATCTTGCGCTTACAGCTAGATGAAGGTGTTGCTGCCCACAAGTTGGTGGTGCACTAAGCTGCCTGAATGAGCGAGTATTGCTTGCTCGTGCAAAAGCCCCCACTGGATAATTTTCCGGTGGGGGCTTTTGTTTTTTTGTTAAGGGTTGCAGGTTGAAATTTCACGGACGTAAATTGCGTCGCGCAAGTATTTTATCCCGCCATGGCCCGCTAATGGCAGGTGCCGAGGGCACCGCTATGATTTTTTATGCATCAACCCACGTCCAACGAACTTTACGACATTTATCTCCAGCATCCTTCCGTGCGTATCGATAGTAGGAAGGTGATGCCCGGAGATTTGTTTGTTGGTTTGGCGGGCACGCAGGTGCAAGGCAATGCTTTTGCCGCAAAGGCCCTGGCCGCGGGTGCTGCTTACGCCATAGTTGACGATCCTTCCGTAGTAATTGCTGGTGATGAACGTTACTTGCTGGTGGCGGATAGCCTAGCTGCTTTACAGGAGCTGGCCCGAGAGCACCGCCGCCGCCACCAAATGCCCGTACTGGCCATTACTGGTAGTAATGGAAAGACGACGACTAAAGAATTGGTCAATGCCGTAATGTCGCGCCAGTACGCCGTTCATGCCACTCCGGGTAACTATAATAACCACTTGGGGCTCCCCCTAACCGTGTTAGCAACCCCTGTCGGAACGGAGATGACCATCCTGGAAATGGGGGCCAACCACCAAAAGGAAATCGCCGCGCTCTGTCGGATTGGCCTGCCAACCCACGGCCTGGTAACCAACGTGGGCGATGCCCACCTAGAAGGCTTCGGGGGCCGGGAAGGGGTGATTAAAGGAAAAGGCGAACTGTACGATTACCTAGCCAAAACCAAAGGAGTCGCTTTTGTAAACGCCGACGAGGACAATTTGGCGAGTATGGCCAGTGCCAATCAGCGGATCATTTTTTACTTGGAAAGTGCCACACCATCACCGACGGAACCAGCCATGGAGGTAAGTGTCTTTGCCGTTCATCCCAACTTAGTAGTTGGCTTCCTGGATGAAAACGGAGTGCTTTTACGGGCGACCTTGGAACTGAGCGGCCGCCATAATCTGCAAAATGCCAAAACAGCCATTGCGGTAGGTAAATATTTTAAGGTGCCAGGAGCAGAGATTGTCAAAGGCTTAGAAGGCTATCATTCCAGCAATCACCGCAGCCAACTACTAGAACACCGTGACGT
>JBCDGT010000290.1:0-5265 GCA_038750915.1 Bacteroidota bacterium | reverse complement strand
GAAGGTTCGGTTATTTCGGACGATCCAGTCGTCGTAGCCTTCCCGTTGTAGGTAGGGGATTTTACTCGCGTTTCCGACGGTGCCGATGGTGTAAGCTCCCAACTGGCGAGCAATCCGACCCGCGAAGGTGCCCACGCCACCGGCTGCCGAGTGGATTAGTACCGTTTGCCCGTAGGCTAGTTGCCCCAGGTTGACTAAGCCGTAGTAGGCCGTGAGTGCCTGGACGAGGTAGGCCGCTCCTTCAGCCAAGGACCAATCAGTAGGCAAGGGGAGGACGTAGCGATGGTCAATATTGAGCGCCGTGGTGTAGGCACCAAAACGGGTAACGCCCATTACGGCGTCGCCTACCTGAAGTCCCGTGATCTCTTCTCCAACGGCCGTTACGTAACCAGCGTACTCCAGGCCAGGGGTGAAAATACCGGATGGTGTAGCCCCGTAAAGTCCCCAAATGGCAAAGACATCGGCAAAATTGAGCCCGATGGCCCGCACGGCCACGGAAACCTCACCCGGCCCGGGTGGTGGTAGTGGTACATCCACGAGGCGGAGATTGGTCAGGGAACCTGCTTTGAGTTGGTAGGTCATGGGAGGAAGGTAAGGTTTAGGTATTCAGGTTGCTTCGCGGTATTGGCGACTCCAGGTTAATAATGGTAGTTCTTTACTCCAATTTAGGAAACGTTTGCTGTAGAAGGACTAGTCCCCAACGCCCGCTTAAAGGTCATACTAAAGTGCTGCGCGTGTTCGTAGCCTACCGAGGCCGCAACTTGCGACCCGGGAAGGCAACCTATTATCTCAAACTTAAGCAGTGAACTTAGGTCAAGGAACCATTACAACTTAAATTTAGCATTGCCGTTCCGATATCATGCTTCATTTACCCCTTGATCTGCTCCGCCAACCCGATCGCCACCCCGTGCTTACCACCGACGGAATAACGGTTGTGCAAAGCTGCTTGTACGGAGAGGAGCTACACGATGCTGCCTACCTCAGTCAGCTGGAGTATATCTACGTCCACGCTGGGGAAATCGTGCTGGCAGCGGAGGGGGCTGGGCCAATAGTTATTGGGCCGGGGCAGAGCATTATACTCGGGCCTGATCTTTGCTTTGGCTTTCGGAAGCGGCCTGATGCGAACGGGGCGGACTACGCCAGTACCCTTTTGTTTTTGCGGAGGAGTTGGGTGCGGGAATTCTTGCTCTGTTTTCCCAAGCTCCTTGCACCTGCGGCCGCGCCCCAGCATGCTGTATGGCAAAAATATCGTGCTGATGCACATCTGAAATCCTTCGCCGCAGCGTTACAACCCTATTTTGGTGGGCAGGCCGCCCCAACCGAGTTGCTGCGTCTGAAAACACAGGAATTGCTCCATCATTTACTACGCTTAGAACGAGGGACACTGGCCGTATTGCTCCCAACCCTCGCCGAGCGAAAGGTGGGTGATCTACGGGCCGTAATGGATCGCCACTTCACTCAAAACTGGCCCCTAGAGGAGTTTGCTCGTCGCAGTCACCGGAGCTTATCGACCTTCCGGCGAGATTTTCAGGCGGCTTACGGGAAACCGCCCGGAGCCTGGCTGCGGGGCAAGCGTTTGGATACTGCCGCTTTTCTGTTGAGCAACGGTCAGGCTGGCCCCCAAGCTATTGCCGAAGAGGTGGGATTTCGTAGCTACGCACATTTCTCCCGTTGTTTCAAAAAACGATTTGGCTGCTCCCCGACCAGCTTTGCTGACCGGCAGCGACAAGTGATTTGACCCGGAAGAGCAAGCTACCAAAGATAGGACGCCAGGAAATTTGCAGTGATCAAAAAATACCTGATGCGATTCCTAATTTTATGTCTATTCCTTCTTCCCACAATTGTATTTGCTCAGTCAACTTCGGACGGCTTCCATTTTCACGGGCGATACCTAATTGCCGTCAGCGACGCCGATATGGTGCCGTCAGCTTATGAAGATGGGAAGCTTGGTCCGCGCCAGGGAAATGATGCTGTAAGTGTTATCCCACTCCTCCCCGCTAGCGGGAAAACGAGTGGAGGATTTCGTGCTCACTCCATTGAGGTCACTAACTCAGTAGCCGGACCACCTTCGGTCATCGCATCTACTTCCGATGGCCGCTGGGCGTTCATCATCGAAACCTTTTCGCCACGACCGGGCCTCTCCGACGGAGAAACTTTCGCAGATTTTAAATTGGGTACTACGCTCACGGTACTTGACCTAGCGGCACCCACCAAGCCCAAGCTGCACCAGCAGCTGACCATTCTACCCCGACCACTTTCCGTTAGCGTTAGCCCCGACGACAAAACGGTGGCCGTCAGTTACCACCCCGGCACGGAGGGGAACGAGCGCCCAGTAAGTCTGCACCCTTTCACGGGCGGCCAACTGGGGGAGGCTACCTTCCCCATGCTGCCCGGCTGGAGCCCTACGGACGAGCTTTCTGACGTAGAATGGCACCCATCCCGGCCAGTCTTAGCGGCGGTTAATAAGACTGCTGATCAGGTACATTTTTACGAGTACACCGGCAATGGAATGCGGGCTTGGGGTAATGTCGTCAAGGTGGGTAAGTACCCGTTCATCGGTCGTTTTACCGCTGACGGAAACCATTTTCTGACCAACTGCTTGTACTGGGGAAGCGACGTGAATGGCACTTGGTCCTCCGCGCCCCGCGGCAGTATCAACAACATCAAATTAGCAGCCTTTGTCCGGGAGGGGGCACCAGTACATTCGCTAACAGCGCAACTTTCGGTGGGCGCTAGTCCGGAAGGTTTTGCCGTTTCCCCTAACGGCCGCTACGTAGCCACCATCAATATGGAGCGCAGTTGGTTGCTACCCGACGATGCGCGCAAAACTTGGTTTAGTACCATTAGCCTACTGGAGCGAGAGCCGGAATCTGGTTCCATGGAGATCTTAACTATTACGCCCTATTACGGGATGCTGCCGGAAATGGCGGTATTCGATGCCTCCGGGCAAAACTTAGCCGTAGTGTGCTCCGATCAATTTAATGATCGTATCCCGGGGAGTGCGCTGGATTTTTTCCGAATTGTTCGTGACCCGTTAAACCAAAAGTGTACGTTTTTAGTACAGACGCGACGGTCCGTGGCGTTACGGCACGGAGCACATGATTTGATTTTGGTGGAGTAGGGGAGCGTTATTAGGTTGCCTTACGTAGCTTGCTTTGCTTCTAGCCGCTAGGTTGAAGAAAGCGACTATCGCTAAATTCCCTTCCTTTGTGCCATGCTCAGCCCCGTATCAGATATCGATACCTACCTCCGAATGGTCGGCGTAACTAACAACATCGGTCCGGCGGGTTTTCGCCTGTTGCGCTTGGTAGATCTACCCGCAGCAACGGCCATCAGCTTTGCGCCGCGCTACCGGGAATTTTACCAAATCAATGTGTTGGAGAACACCGGAGAGGGCATTTACCAATTGCGGGGAAGAACCCTCCGCCAACGGCCAGCCACTGCCTACTTTATTTCTCCGAATCACCTGTATGCTTGGCGCCGCAATCCAGAAATGCGGGGCTATCTGCTCTACTTTCAAGCTTCCTTTATCGGACCGACCCTTCAGCGTACGATAGAAGACTTTGAACCGCTCTTTGGCCTAGAAGAGAATAATTACCTCGAACTCACTCCGAATCAACTTGTCGCATTGAACGGACAATTACGACTGCTCTTCGACCAACAAAACACCCGGGTAGATAGTAAGACCCTCCATTTCGGTTTGCTTCACTTCCTATATACGGTCCGGGGATTAGCTTTACTTGCGCAACAATCGGATACCTCAGAACCTTTGCCTGAGCCATTAAGGCGGTACTTAAACTTAGTAGCGGACCGCTTCGGGGAAAACTGGCGCGTAAAGGATTATGCCGCCAACGTTAATATCTCGCCCAATCATTTGAATGCTCTTTGCCGTCGACACCTCGGAAGAACGGCTAAAGAGATTGTCTTAAACCGACGCCTGGAGGAGGCCAGGGCCTTGTTGCGGTCTACGAGACTCGATATACAAGCCGTAGGCTACCGGGTAGGTTTTTCCCACCCGGCACAATTTAGCCGCTTCTTTCGTAGCAAAATGGGGATTGCCCCGGGAGACTATCGGAAGCAATTTCGTTGATTTTAATAAGCTTTGCCCGTTTTCTGTACAATCCTTACCGCTAGAGATTTGATTTTGTCTAGTATGAACGCTTTTTCTTTCATACTGCTGATTGTTTGTCTTTTTGCCTCGGGAGTTACCTGCGGACAGGGGCATTCCCATGACTTAATTTCTTACATTGAAGTATACGATCTTGCGACCCATACCCGACGGGTTGTGTACCGCGAAGAGGGCCATTTGGAAGCACCAAATTGGTCGCCCAACAATGACTACTTAATTGTAAATGGCTCCGGCCAGCTATACCGTATTCCCCTAGAGGGAGGCATTAAGGAACTCATTTCAACTGGCTTTGCGGATAAGTGCAACAACGATCACGGGATCAGCCCGGACGGGCGGGAGATTGTAATTAGCCACTACGATCAACCCGGCGTAGCGCACGGAGAGCACGATTTTCGTACGTCCACCATTTACCGGTTACCCATTACGGGAGGAACCCCGCGGCAGGTTACCACTAAGACTCCCTCCTTTTGGCACGGCTGGAGCCCAGACGGACGTGAATTGGCTTTTGTTGGATTCCGGGATGGTGACTGGGATCTATATACCATCCCCGCTGAGGGTGGCACGGAACGTCGCCTTACTGCTGCTCCGGGTCTGCAAGATGGTCCGGATTATAGCCCGGATGGACAGTATATCTATTATAATTCCTACGAGACTGGTAGTATGGAAATTTGGCGGATGCGAAGCGAGGGTGGAGTAAAAGAACAACTTACTAACGATGGCTATTCTAACTGGTTTCCTCACCCGTCACCCGACGGTAAAGGGTTTGTATTTCTTAGTTATTTAGAAGACCAGGGAGAGGCGCATCCTCCGCTTAAATCGGTAGCTCTTCGCTACTACGATTTATCTACCAAAAAGACTACCCGGCTAGTTACTTTTCTTGGTGGCCAGGGTACTATTAACGTCCCTTCCTGGAGCCCGGATGGTAAACGTTTTGCCTTCGTTCGCTATGAACAGCGATCAACTACTCTTGCCAATCGCAAGTTGTACGTACTGCTCGACGGCGATATGCCCGCAAGTGCTTACGTGGATGGCGACCTCGGCGAGCGACCAGCAACCGCTACGGATCGCTTCCGGAGCATCGCCTCGGTGATGTCGAAGTCGGCGATGACGCCGTCCCGGAGGGGACGCACCGCTCG
>JBCDGT010000289.1:0-5265 GCA_038750915.1 Bacteroidota bacterium | reverse complement strand
GAACGGTTGGAGCGCCTGGAACGGGACAAGCAACTCAACTACCTAAAACTGACGGTGCTGGTGATTTTCATTATTTTATTGTTGTTACTCGGTTTTCTTTATTTCAAGTACGTGCGAACCAAGCATAAATCAGAGAAAGCCCTGATCCGTCAGGAGCGCGAGTTGGAGGTAGAGCAGGCCAACGAAATTGTGCGGTTAAAGAACAAAGAATTGGCGGCGACGACTTTAAAGCTGATCGAGAAAGATGAATTTATTGCCAGCATCCAAGAACGCTTAAGTCAACATAAGGGCGGACTAGAGACGCGAGACGTAAAGGCCATTATCCGCTCAATCAAGAGCAACGTAGGAAATGACTTGCACTGGCAAGAGTTCGAGGCCCGCTTTATATCCGTCAACAAGGATTTTTACGCCAACTTAAAACAAAAGTTTCCCAACCTTACCCAGGGAGACTTGCGCCTTTGCGCCCTGATTAAACTCAACTTTTCGAGTAAGGACGTTGCTAAATTACTGGGGATTTCCGTCGAGAGTGTGCATACTACTCGGTATCGCCTCCGGAAAAAACTGGGCTTGGAAAGAAAGGATAACTTGGTGGAATTTATCGCTGAAGCTTAACAAAACACGGAGTAAATAAGGTGTAAATGAAGGAGGGGGTACGGTTGGCTACCCATTCGGCTATTTTATCATTCTCTGCTCACCCCCTATTCCTTGCACCTGCGTCCGCGCAAAAAAGATCGAAAGTTTGCCGGTAGAAGAATTCATTACCCTCGCTGAGTGCGAGGCCGACGCCCGCTGAGGCTTTTTCCAACAGATTTATACCCTACAACTTTTGGAATACCTCGGTATCCACTTCAAAAAACTGACCAACAACCTGAAAGAACATAAGGTCAAACTCAGCGAGCAGAGTAGCGAAGGTTTCATCAAACAGCGCATCCAAGAGTGTACGCTGTTTCAGGAACTAGCCGAAGCGGGGGAATTAGATTGGGTGGGACATATTGATGTTCCAAAAGCTCAATGGATAAGCAGCAAAAGGCTGATTTGTTAGTATCGTGCATCGGACGCCTGATGAAGAATTGGCAGTATTGATTAAGCTAGGACCAATAATAGTTATTTGGCGCCCTTACTATCATAGACTTTTTACTACCCCGACTACCACTACTACTATTTGGGCGCAGTCGCAGGTGCCCACTGAGCTCCCCGAACGTGTGCAGGGATCGGAAAAAGAGCAGGGAAACATAGGGTGGTAACTCCATTCCCTTCCGTATTTTTGCCGTCCCCAAAATAATCAGTTATGAAAGTGGCCGTTGTTGGCGCTACCGGTCTTGTTGGTGGCGTAATGTTTGAAGTGCTCGCCGAGCATGATTTTCCCATTTCCGAATTAATGCCAGTTGCCTCAGCTCGCTCGGTTGGCAAGTTGATTAACTACCGTGGTAAGGAGTATCCCGTAATCGGGATGCAAGATGCCATCGACCGGAGGCCGGACGTTGCTATCTTCTCCGCCGGTGGCGGGACCTCCAAAGAATGGGCCCCGAAGTTTGCAGAGGTAGGCTGTGTCGTAGTGGATAACTCTAGTGCCTGGCGCATGGACCCCGACAAGAAGTTGGTCGTACCCGAGGTCAATGCCGGAGAGCTGAGCGAGGAAGACCTGATTATTGCCAATCCCAATTGTTCCACCATCCAGATGGTCCTTTCCTTAGCCCCTCTACACCAAGCTTTCGGAATCAAGCGCCTGGTCATCTCCACCTACCAGTCTTTCACGGGAACGGGTGTTCCGGCCGTAAACCAATACGAGGCCGAAAAACGTGGGGAAGACACCGCCGGCACAGACCGCCCGTACCACTATCCGATTTTCGAGAATTGTATCCCGCACTGCGATGTATTTCTCGACAATGCTTACACTAAGGAAGAAATGAAATTGGTGCACGAAACCCGCAAAATCTTGGGAGATCCTTCTATTGCCATCACCGCTACTGCGGTACGGGTACCCGTGCACGGTGGGCACAGTGAATGTGTAAACGTTGAATTCGAGCGTGATTTTACCGTAGCGGAAGTACGGAAGCTGCTGGCGGAAACCCCGGGGGTCGTCGTGCAAGATGACATCCAAAACAACATTTACCCCATGCCCCTATTGGCCAAGCATCGAGACGAAGTGTTCGTTGGTCGAATTCGTCGGGACGAATCTATCGAAAAGGGCCTAAATTTGTGGATAGTAGCTGATAACCTGCGTAAGGGCGCAGCTACTAATGCCGTTCAGATCGCTGAATATCTGGTAGAAAAACAACTGATTGGAGCTAAGGCGCACGCCTGATCAACGCTTCGTAATTGACTTCGGTCGGAGGGGCATCTCACCTCCCCCCCGGCCATAACGCAAACTGAAATGAGAAATCGTATTGCCGTCTGGGGGCGTGACGCCCAGGAAAACCGTGTGTTGCTCACCATCGAGCTGCAAGCTGCCGACAACATTGTTCGCATTCACACCTACCCGGAAAAGATGGTTACCGATGAGGTTTACCAACTTTTTATGGATAAATGGCGCAAAGGCCAGGAAGCAGAATTGCCCGAGCCTGACCGTGTCATCGCCCGGGAACTAAGTGTTACCGAAGGGCTGCTACCCGACGATCTAAAGGCCGAGCAGACAGACATGATCCTGCGTGCCCAAACCGAGTGGCACTTCCACGTGCTGAGCGAAAAACTGGCCCAGACCTATAAATCCGAACTGGCCGAAATCGAAGACCGGATCGAAAGGGCCAGTGAGTACTCAAGCGACCTGTGGAACCAAGCCAAGAACTTCTGGCAAAAAGTCCAGGGGCAACTGCAGGATAAAACCCTCCTGCGGGAACAAGGGAATGAGATTCGTAAGCGGGTAGATAAGTCCTTCGATAAGTTGAAGGCCATGCGCGAGGAACTCAACGCCAAGTACAAAGAAGAATCTAAAGAGCAGGTCGCCAAATTTGGTGAACTACTGGAAGACGCCGAAAAACGCATCGGTGAAGGGACGCACCTTAACAAGGTCTTCAATGACCTGCGTGAGATCCAGCGCAAATTCCACAACGTCAAGTTTACCCGGGAAGACCGCGATGCAATCTACCAACGCATTGACGCCGCGTTTAAAGCCGTTAAGGCAAAGCGAGGCCAGGGTGGTGGCAGTGGTGGTAATTTAGGCCGTACCGAATCGCGCCTGCAAGGCTTGCTCAAGGCAATGGAGCGGATGAAGTCCGGTATCGGCCGCGATCGAAAAGACCTAGAGTTCGAACATCGCAGGATTGAGCGAACGGACGGGCAGCTAGAGAAGCAAATTCGCCAGGCTAAGGTCGTCATGATCGAAAGCCGGATCACCAGCAAGCAAGCTAAGCTGGATGATATGGAGAAGACTAAGAAAATGCTCGAGAAGAAGATCGTGCAGGAGAAGGCCCGGGCGGAGAAGAATGCCAAAAAAGCCGCTGAACGTGCTGCAGCTGAGGCCGCTAAGGCCAAGATTGCCGCCGAAATGTCGCAGCGGGAGGTCAGCCCGGAAGAAGCCGAGAAGCTAAAGGCTGCTGCCGCTGCCATTGCCGAGGGCAAGAAGAAACGCGGAGGGCGTACTAAACCCGAAGATCGGGTGGAAGGCACTTTAGCTAATATGGTGGCCTTGAGCGAGATTGTCTCCGGAGAAGCCCCAAAGGCTTCCCCCATCGCGGAGAAAGCCGGAGAGGCCATTGCTACGGCAATTACCACCGTTGGCGGAGCGGCCAACGCCGTCACTACCGAAGGAGGCTTGCTAGATCAAGCCGGTGATTTTATCACCAATGCCTTTGACTCCGTATCCGAAGTAATCGAAGACGTTACGGATACCGCAAAGGCAGTCGCTCAGGTGGCTACGGATAAGCTCAACGCTGCTGCCGATAAGGTGGAAGAAGCGGTGAATGATGCCGTGCAGGAAGTGAAAGAAGAAATTTCTGGTGAAGAAGAGTAGTTTCAGGCTAATTTTCCATCACATTTAAATGGCTTAATTACTTGTTTTACAGGTGGTTGAGCCATTTTTATTGCTATTTTGAATTCACAAAGGGCCTAATATGTCTTTTGTACGAGGCTAGCGAGGTCGCACTTTTGTATTGTCGGGAGGGAAAACGCTCTCTCATAACCGACTAAATACGATAAGATTCTGAGATTACGATTTATTTGTGAGCCTTTGCGTTCCGGCCGCCTCATCCCTTAGGCCGGAACGCAAATTCACCTTTCTTCTCTCAGCTCGAAGATATATGTTCATGGGATTATTGAAAGCCGAGTAACAATTGAGTTGCTCGGCTTTTTTGATTTCAGAGATCGCTATAGGAGTATGCTAGGTCCAAATGACCGTTGTCTCTAACCCAATAAGATTCCCTGCTTCACTACGACCAACGAAATAAACGGGGTGTTCCCCAAATTCTCGGGTTCCTTCTTGGCCTAGGATGGCAAGGGTGATGTCTTGCAACTGGCTTTGCATTAGGGCTTCTACTTTGCGGAAGGTGTTCAGCGCCGCAAACTGCTCCATATCCTCATACTCTTCGAAGATGCGAGCGTATTCGTTAGGCCCTTGCTGGAAGTAAGCAAGCGCATTTGCGGGGTTGACCAAGTCCAATCCCAGAGCTTCACGAAAAGTGTTTCGGTTTAATTTGCGTAGACTGGTTTCCCGATAAAAAGCTTGTAGAAAAGCGTCACTTTCGTTTCCGTAGGCGGGAAAGTAGAGCCCGGTGGCGAGGTCGGCTATTTGGTCCTTCAGCTCAGCACCTGCGTCCGCGCCAGCTTTTTCTAATTCTTGAGCGAAACGTACGGCTAACTTTCCGGTTACCGACATTTGAGCGACCTCCGTACGGCTGAGCCCATTGTTGTTCTCGTCGTAAGCATAGATCAATTTTTCCTTGGCGTAGGCGAGCGTGTCTTCCACGTCTTTCTGAGTAACCCTGGCACCAGGCTTATAATCTCGTTTGTCGGTAAACCGGAATAGCATATCGGTTAAGCGTCGCTCATAGCCGTTAAGCTCCCTAAGCTTAGCCCTGATATCTCGGCGACTTATCACCGGGTCGTCACCCCGAGCGGATAGGATATTGGACGCGGCTCGGTCGAGGGCGGTGTGGACTTGTTTTTTGCTGATGCGGGCCATGCTGATCGAATTATTTCCTCAAGGACGGAAGCGTAGATTAATTGTGGGTAAAGAAGCTCTTACAAATTAACCTTTAAAGGATGGACTACGAAATGCCACCCAAATTGTTAAGAATAGGCTCGCTAAAAATTTCTGCTATAATCTCACCT